>URQX01000005.1 GCA_900550175.1 uncultured Veillonella sp. | reverse complement strand
AATCTTCAAGGCCATTTTTCTTGATTTGTTTAGGTACTAAATAGCGCTTAGCAATCTCTAACTTTTCTTGTTCCATATAGCTAGATAACTCGATGATTTCCATACGGTCAAGCAAAGGACCAGGAATATTGGATGCAACGTTAGCCGTTGTAATCCAGAATACTTCAGAGAAATCGAATGGTACTTCGATAAAGTGATCGCTAAATGTACTATTTTGTTCTGAATCCAATACTTCTAATAATGCAGAGGATGGATCCCCTTTATAGTCAGATGCTAATTTATCAATTTCATCCAATAAAAATACAGGATTCTTAGTTCCTACATTCTTAAGGCCTTGAATCATACGACCTGGCAATGCGCCAATATACGTACGACGATGGCCACGAATTTCGGCTTCATCACGAACACCACCTAAGGATGCACGGATGAATTTACGGTTCATTGCTTTAGCGATAGACGTAGCCAAGGACGTTTTACCAACACCTGGTGGGCCTACTAAGCAAAGAATGGAGCCGCTATTCTTACCAGTTAACTTACGAACTGCTAAGAATTCAAGGATGCGCTTCTTAACCTTCTCAAGGCCATAATGATCTGCCTCAAGCATATCATGAGCTTCCTTGATATCTAGGCGATCCTCAGACAATTCATTCCACGGTAACGCCAATACCCAATCTAGGTAATTGCGCAAAATAGTTGCTTCTGGCATCAATTGAGGCATGCGACTATAACGAGAGATTTCTTTATCGATACGTTCATGTACATCTTCGCTAAGGTTGAGTGCTTTCAATTTAACACGTAACTCTTCCGCTTCTTCCTCTGGATCTCCTTTGTCACCCAACTCATCGTGGATAACACGGATTTTTTCACGCAAGAAATATTCTTTTTGCGCTTTTTCCATTGATTGACGTACTTGATTATTAATGGAGTTTTCCAAATCAGAGATTTGTAATTCCATATTCAAAATACCTACAATCATATTTAAACGACGAGCTACGGATAACTCTTCAAGTAACTCTTGGCGTTTAGTGTTATTAATAGGCAACAAGAATGCAACTTGGTCAGCTAATTCACATGGGTCACGTAATTCCATAACCCGTGTTACGCCTTCATCGGTAACAGATTTAGCTTCTTCAGCCCATTCGCCAAACTTAGATTGCACTAAACGACGATAGGCTTCTAACTCAACATCGTCTTCAAATTCGGAGGCTACGCGCTCGTAGTCCCCTACATAGTACGGATCCATACTTGTTATATTCATTACGCGAATACGTGTAATGCCTTCTACAAGAACACGTACAATACCACCTGGTAAGCGTAACATTTGCTTAATTTTTACTAATGTACCCATTTGGGCTAAGTCATGAACAGTTGGCGAATCAACAGCATCATCCTTTTGGCTGACAACTGCTAAAATGCGGTCCTCGTTCATTGCGGCTTCTACCGCTTTAATGGATTTGTCTCGACCGATATCGAGGTGAATCACGATATTCGGGTATACAACCATGCCTCTAAGGGGTACAGTTGGAGTCCCAATTTCGAGTAAATTCATACTTCCTCCAGGTATTTATATTATGAAAAGAAACTCATTCCTACACAGAAATGAGTTTCTTCGAATTACGATTTCAACTGGATGTCTTGGTCTGCCTCATTTTTGAGTATAGGTTCACCTGCGCTCAACACGGATTCACGATTAACTATGCACTTAGTTACTTCCGGCATGGAAGGAACTTCAAACATAACGCGTTTCATCACCTTTTCAATGATTGCACGCAAACCACGAGCACCTGTTTTTCGCTGTAATGCTTCATCAGCGATTTCTTCTAATGCATCTTCAGTGAAAGTTAACTCTACACCATCAAGGGATAGAATTTTTTCATATTGTTTTGTTAATGCATTTTTAGGCTTTGTCAAAATTTGAATTAATGCCTCTCTATCCAATTGGTCCAATGTTACCATAACAGGCAAACGACCAATGAATTCAGGAATTAAGCCAAATTTCAATAAATCTTCAGGTACAACATCCTTCAAGATAGCCGATACATTACGTTCTTCTTTACGTTGCACATCTGCACCAAAACCAAGGGTTTTCTTAGCGGTACGCTTAGTAATAACCTTGTCCATACCATCAAATGCACCACCACAAATAAAGAGAATATTTGTAGTATCGATTTGAAGCATTTCTTGATTTGGATGCTTTCTGCCACCTTGAGGTGGAACAGAAGCTACGGTACCTTCTAAGATTTTAAGCAATGCTTGTTGTACGCCTTCACCAGACACATCACGTGTAATGGAAGGGTTCTCAGACTTACGAGCAATCTTATCAATTTCATCGATATAAATAATGCCACGTTCAGCCCGAGCTATATCATAATCTGCAGCTTGGATAATTTTAAGCAAGATATTTTCCACATCTTCCCCTACATACCCAGCTTCAGTTAAGCTTGTAGCATCTGCAATAGCAAATGGTACTTCTAGCATTTTCGCTAAGGTTTGAGCCAATAGTGTTTTACCACTACCAGTAGGACCAATGAATAAAACATTAGCCTTTTGTAATTCTACATCATCAACTACATTATCTGTTTGTAAGCGTTTGTAGTGATTATATACAGCCACGGCTAAAGAGATTTTAGCATCATCTTGACCAATAACATATTCGTCAAGATGAGCTTTAATGTCTCTCGGCGTTGGCAATTCTTTTAAGTTGAAGTCATCCGCTTCTACTTCACCTAACTCATCCGCGATAATACGTTCACATACTTCAACGCATTCATCACAAATATATACGTTAGGCCCCGCTACTAATTTGCGGACTTCTTCGCTTGTGCGTCCACAAAAACTGCAGCGCATAGTGTCTTTATCTTTTGCCAATGGGCGCCTCCATTACTTGCTTTCTACAGGTTCTCTTGTGAGCACCTCATCGATTAAGCCATATTCAACGGCATCCTGAGCACTCATGAAGTTATCGCGATCTGTATCGCGAGCTACAACCTCAATATCTTGTCCACTGCGAGAAGCTAAGATACCATTTAATTCTTCACGCATGCGAAGAATCTCACGGGCATGGATTTCAATTTCAGATGCTTGCCCTTGAACACCACCTAGTGGTTGGTGAATCATAACGCGTGCATGAGGCAACGCATAACGCTTACCTTTAGTACCTGCTGTTAAAAGCACAGCACCCATGCTCGCTGCAGAGCCTACACAAATGGTAGACACATCTGGTTTGATATATTGCATCGTATCATAAATAGCCATGCCGGCAGTTACAACACCGCCGGGGCTATTAATGTACAAATGGATATCCTTATCAGGATCCTCTGCTTCTAGGAATAACATTTGCGCAATAACCGCATTTGCTACATTATCATCGATAGGTCCACCTAGGAAGATAATGCGATCCTTTAACAAGCGAGAGTAAATATCATAGGAACGCTCGCCGCGTTCACTTTGTTCAACTACGATTGGTACATACATATATTCACCTTTTCATGTACCTAGTTGAGCAAACTATTATTTAGCCGCTTCAGCGCCTTTTGCATTATCAATAATGAATCGAGCTGCTTTTTTGCGAGCTACAGAGCCTGCCAACATAGCTACACGACCTTCTTTTGCAATAATATCCCAAACTTCTTTAGGATCTGCCCCAAAGTTTTGAGCCATAATGAAGATTTCACGGTTCATATCATCTGGAGTTACTTCGATACCTTCAGCAGTTGCGATAGCGTCTAATACTAAATCAGCGCGTACGTTTTCAGCTGCGGAATCTTTGTATTCAGAGCGTAAATCTTCGATAGTTTTGTTGGAGAATTTCAAGTAGTCATCAAGTTTCAAGCCACGGCCTTCCATGTTCATAGCCAATTCTTGAACCATTTGTTCTACGCGATCTTCGATCATTACTTCTGGGATTTCTACAGTTGCATTTTTAACAGCTGTTTGAATCAAATCAGCATTATAAGTATCGATTGCGCGACGGGAAGCTTCTTCTTCCATTTTTGCGCGAAGATCTTTTTTCAATTCTTCAATAGTTTCGTAAGAGCTTGCTTCTTTTGCGAACTCATCGTTCAATTCAGGCAACTCTTTACGTTTGATGTCATGGATATGAGTTTTGAATTCTGCTTCTTTACCAGCAAGTTCTGCTACGAAGTAGTCTTCAGGGAATGTTACTTTTACAGTTACATCATCGCCAGCTTTAGCACCGATCAATTGATCTTCGAAGCCAGGAATGAAGCTACCGGAACCGATTTGTAATGGGTAGGATTTACCTTCACCACCATCGAATGGTTTGCCGTCAACGGAACCAGCGAAGTCGATTACTGCGAAGTCGTCTTTTTGAATTGTAGCGCCTTCTTCAGCAACAACCATTTTTGCTTGTTGTTCACGAATGTTGTTCAATTGTTCTTCGATTTGTTCATCAGTTACTGTAGCGTCTTGTTTTTCTGCTTCTAAGCCTTTGTAATCGCCAAGTTTAACTTCAGGGCGTTTAGTTACAGTAGCTTTGAAAATCAAGTCTTTACCTTCTTCGAATTGTTCGCGTTCGATTTCTGGTTCAGATACTGGAACGATATCGTTTTCACGAAGTGCAGCACTGTAGTTTTGGCTAGCTAATACTTCGAATGCTTCTTCCAAGATAGCTTCTTTGCCGAAGTTCATTTCCAAAATACGGCGAGGCGCATGGCCTTTACGGAAGCCAGGAATGTTTACTTGACCTGCAATGCGTTTTACAGCTTGTTTAATGCCTTTGTCTACTTCTGCTGCAGGTACTTCAATAGTTAACGTTACTACGTGTTGATCAACAGGATTTACAGTTGCTTTCATTTAAAATATGTCCTCCTCGAAGGGCAATACGCCCAAATTTCTGTAGTATATTATGCACTCCTAATAATAACATAAATGCAAGGTCAATGCAATTCTTCTCAATTTACACTAAAAGACCACCTCAAAATGGGTGGTCTTTCTACGTTTTACATAATTATGCGAATCAGTTATCTTTAGCGATCAATTTGATAATGTCACGACGTGATAGGATACCAATCAAATGGTAATCTTTATCTACAACAGGAACATTTTTCAAATGTTGATCAAGCATAACAGATACAATTTCTTCTACATCTTTATCCGGTGTAGTTGTAATTACTTCATCAGTCATCAACTCATTAACATGAGACGCTAACAATTTTTTAAATTGCGCATTATATTCGCCAATGCCATTGTAATAGATACTAGCACCTAATACATTTACATAGTGAGGTACATGAGGGCGTACTTTTTTGTAAAGCAAATCACCTTCAGAAATAATACCTAATAATTTATTGTTGTCATCCACTACGGAAACAGCTGTTAAATTATATTTTACTAACAAATCAGCTACATCAGAAATTGGCGCATCTTTGCCAACAGTAACAGGGTATTTATTCATTACTTCTTGGATTTTCATAGTGAATTCCTCCTTACAAATACATCTTGCTTTATTATACTATTCGACATAATATAATAAAACTCCTTTTTTATAAGAACATTATATAAATAATTTATAAGTCTATTTCTAATAGTATTTCTTGTACTGATACGAAATCAATCTATACTCATCATTATATATATTATCTATTCAAGCGATAGGGTCTATTTAAATGAAATACATCACCAATGATATGGTTCATTACGATTAATTTTAGATGCTCTATAAATTTGCTCTACTAGTAATAAACGTACCATTTGATGGGTAAATGTCATAGGGCTAAAGGATAATTTATAATTCACGGACTTGCGCAACTCATCACTTACACCAAAAGCACCGCCAACGATGAACGCCATATCACTTATACCATCGACTTCTAGTTTAGCTATTGTTTTGGCCAAGTCTTCAGAGGACATCGTTTTACCATACACATCTAACAACACGGTATAAGCATTCTTTGGAACAGCTTTTAATAAACGTTCCCCTTCTTCTACAACGACTTGTTTTCGATCTGCATCACTCGGCTTATCCCCAATTTTACTTTCATTTAGTTCAGTAATGGTAATCCCACCATAAGGTCGCATACGTTTCACAAACTCTGCTACCCCATCGCGCAAGTAAGCGTCTTTTAACTTGCCGATACAAACTACATAAAATCTCATACTCTACCTCTTTACGGATTGCATAGACACAATTTCATTAGGTTGTCCATGTTGCAACTTCATTTCAGGTCCAATGCGAACGCCACTATCTACGAGCATTTTCCCAATCGTTTGGGTAACAAGGACGGCATTATTATTGTTTTCAGAACGATGGGCCAGAATAACTTGCATGAAATCAGGTCGATTCATCATGAGCAAAGCTCGGGCAGCCATTTCATTACTCAAATGGCCTTCATCACCAGCCACACGTTGTTTCAAAAATGGTTGATAAGGACCGAATCTTAACATATGAGGATCATAATTTGCTTCCAGTACTAACAATGTCGTGTCATCCATACGACGTAAGATACTTTCAGAAATCACACCCGTATCAGTAACGACAGTGGCCTTATCATTTCCTGCATACACATTAATACCAATCGGATCAGCCGCATCATGACTAACGCCAAAAGATTCGACCACAAGGTTACCAAGAGAGAGGCTACCCTTAGTCAATTCGATTAATTGGTTCTTTGGCACAATTAACTTATCTTGAATTTCACGCCATGTCCCTTGTTTCGTATATACAGGAATATCAAAACGTTTCAATAGTTGTTGTAGTCCCGCAATATGATCACTATGTTCATGACTGATAAATATGCCCTCTACCTGTGCCATATCAATATGCAATTCTTTCAAACCATTGACGATGCGCCGACAACTAATACCTACATCGTGCAATATGACGGAGTTCCCTTTTTTTATTACTGTACAATTTCCTTTGCTGCCACTAGCAAGGACATGGACCTCCAACGGTGAGGATTCACTCATCAAAACACTCCATATACTAAATCATAATTTTTTACATATATCTGTGAAATTCAGTTACTTATCAACTATCACAAACATAAACTTTAATTATTTGTAGACAACGTATTTAAGCGTTCTACAAAGTATGCCATATTGGCTTCGATATCTGGGCCTCGGCGGAACATATCGCCCCCAACGAGGAACATCGTATCATTGCCGTACAAATCTACTAATTCATTTAGACGAGCATCGGTTACACCACCACCTGGTGCTGGACATGCTGCTTTCATCAATCCAAAAGGATGTTTAATATAAGAGGAAATTCTCTTACATTGATCTTCTGTGAAAGTAAAACGGCCTCCATAGGATACAAATATAGGCATATCTGCACCAAAGATACGTGGTAACAAGCCCAATTGTAAATAGTCGGCAATACCAGATACACCAGGGCTCACAAAGCCACCGGAGTAAGCAGGATGATGAATGATTGGTAAGCCTAACGTTTCATCATTTGCTAATTTATGAAGCCATCCAAATCCAACAAGCCCTGAAGCCACCATAAGAGCTGTGGCACCCGCTTCTTTAGCAAAATAAGCTCGTTCTATTACATCTGTACCATCACCCGACACATTAGCTGCATACAATGTATGTGTACCATGGGCTTCATTCATTTCGCATACCATGGCAGCACATCGTTGTACACGGTCTTTAAATTGAGAGAATGACTGATTAGAAATACCGTGGTCATCTTTAATAACATCTGCACCACCACGTGTATAAGCACCGCACATGCGAGCCAACTCTTCATTAGGTGTCCCCATCGGTTTCACAACAGCCTGAATCATAGGACGCGTTGGTGTTTCCACTAGTTGGCGAATCCCTTGCAAGCCAAATCGAGGGCCTTTAAATACATCATATAAAGTTGGACAGAGTTCAATATCAACAACCCAAATATGAGGTTGTAACGATGAATTACCAAATACAACATTTAAAAATTGTGTTGCTTCTAACGCAGTTGTATCTACTAGATATGAAATACGAGCCAAATAGTAATGAGACGGATCAATCGTAACATTAGGCATAACCCCTACATTGGCATATGTAGAATCAGAACTCATAGGTTCTAAGGACTCCAATCTGCCAGTGACAGTTTCTTTAATATACGGATCCGTTACAAACTCATAAGGAAACTCTATGGTTTGTTCTACCTGAACAGCCCATGCGATGGCTTTTGCCTCTTCATATGAACTTGCTTCTATTCGATACGTAACTATAAATCGCTCGTCTTTCATAATGCGTCTCCTTTGCAATAATATTATTTAATTATATACCAAAGTAGTACACGATTCCATACAAAAAAGGCCCCACTCTAAAACTAGAGTGAGCCCTTTTAAAATCGAAAACATGTATATAGATGTTTTACCTATACAAACAAGGTTTCTATTGTGAAAGACAATACATGTAATCGTATGAGAATAAACTCGTCTAACTATATATTATTGATAGAAATGTTTAGGATAGCCTTTGAATCGTGTGAAGTGACGGTATTTACGTATTGCACGATTAGGTTCGTTAACAGTTTTGTAACCAAAGCCATTGAATACAACGTTTAGAAGAACGGCAATGATACTACCAGCTGTGATACCAGATTTCAAAAGAATTTGAGCCCAATCTGGGAAATGTGCATAGAAGTTAGGCGCAGCTAGAGGAATCATGGATACACCAATACTAATCGCTACTAACATCAAGTTGTAGTTACCATCAAAGCTAACTTTACCAAGGGAACGGATACCGCTGGCAATGATCATACCAAACATTGCGATACCTGCACCGCCTAAAACGGCATTTGGAATACAAGCTACGATAGCAGCTAATTTAGGGAAAAGACCTAATAAAATAAGAATAACACCAGATGCTGCTACAACGAAGCGGCTCTTAACGCGTGTTACAGCGATAAGACCAACGTTTTGAGCGAACGCTGTGTAAGGGAAGCTGTTAAGCACACCACCGATTAAAGTAGATAAGCCATCAGCACGAAGTACTGCAGCCAACTCTTTTTGACCGATAGGTTTATCAACGATTTCGCCTACTGCGATACTGTCACCAGTTGTTTCAACCATAACTACGAGCATTACAATAATCATAGAAATCATAGAAGCAAAGTCAAAGGTTGGAAGACCAAAATAGAACGGTGTTACAATGGATACCCATTGAGAACGACCTACTTCGGAGAAGTCAGTAACACCACAAAGCATAGCAAGGGCTGTACCAAGGATAAGACCTACTAAGATTGCTAGATTACCAATAAATCCTTTACCAAATCGATAGGTTATAATAACAATAATAAATGTAGCTACACCAAGAGCAATGTTAAGCAGATCCCCAAAGTTTGGACTGCCTGCACCGCCACCCATCCATTTAACTGCTACTGGCATCAAGTTGATACCAATAATAGTAATGATAGTGCCTGTTACTACAGGTGGGAATAGACGAATCAAACGACTAAAGAATGGAGCCACAAGGAATGTAAAGATACCGGCTACGATAATCGCACCGTAGATAGTTGTAATATCATGCTGCTGACCAATCATAATCATTGGACCTACAGAAGCAAATGTTACACCTTGAATAAGAGGAATACGACCACCGATAGGACCAAAGCCTAATGTTTGAATCAATGTAGCAACACCACATGTGAACAAGTCGGCCGTAATCAAACGAATTAAGTCTTCAATAGGTAAGTTCATCGCTTGTGCGATGATGATTGGTACCGCTACTGCACCTGCGTACATAGCTAGTACGTGCTGTAAGCCATAAGCAAATAATTGCGGGATTGGCAGCATACCATCTACATGGTCGACGCCAGATATAGCTTTACTCATAAGAATCACCTCATATCTTACGTTTTAGTTACTAGTAAATAATATAGTCATACTATCGTACATGATAGAGTTTAGAGAAATCTCATCGACTTCACGTGGGAACCTTGATGGCTAGGGGCCTTAGGCCCCTACCCATTAAGCAAATATTCTATTTTTTATAACCTGTATGTTGAATCGGCAAAGATCTACGTGGTTCTCCGTCAATACGACGATACGCATTTGCAATAGCTGGTGCAATTGGAATACTGGAAATTTCACCAATACCTTTAGCGCCGTATGCATATTGTTCTGGTGTCCCCTTTTCAATCAAACTTACATGAATTGGTGGACATTGTGTCGCTCGAAGAAGACCTAGAGTGCCGTATTTAGCTGTTACATAGCCATCTTTATAAGGGAAGTCTTCTGTTACAGCAAAGCCCATACCCATGATAGCGCCGCCTTCAGCTTGACCAGCACAGGATTGTGGGTTAACTACACGACCTACGTCGTATGCTACATGTAAATCAGCAATTTTATTATCTTCACCAATTGTTGCTACACAAGCACCGTAACCATAGGCAACGTGATTTTTTGGATGTGGTTTATCAGAGTTGAATGGATCTGTTTCACCAAGGAACTCTTCATAAATTTCTACACCATTCAGTTCTTCTAATGACTTAGTTTCTAACATTTCTTTCAAGCGAAGACTTGCTTTACGCGTTGCTTCACCAGTGAATACTGTTTGACGAGATGCAGTAGTTGTACCAGAGTCTGGTGTACGTACTGTGTCAGGGCGTTCTACAAATACTTTGTCAGCTGTTAAACCAGTTGTTTCACAAAGAACTTGAGTAGCCATAGTAGCCATACCTTGACCGATACAAGCTGCGCCAGTACGGATGCGAACTTTGCCGTCACGTACTTCTAAGATAATGCGGCCAGTATCAGGTAACCCTACACCGATACCACTGTTTTTCAAGCATACAGCAAGACCTGTACGGTCAGATGCGTAGTATGCATCTTTTACTGCTTCCAAACATTCTGCTAATGCAGTTTCTTCGGAGCAAATTTGGCCATTTGGTAAGGAGTCACCAGGGCGAACAACGTTTTTATAACGGAACTCCCAAGGATCCATGCCTACCAATGCTGCTAATTCATCAATATTTTGTTCTTGACCAAAGATAGTTTGTGTTACGCCGAACCCGCGGAATGCACCACCAGGAACAGTATTTGTGTAAACACAAACGCCATCAAAGGCAAAGTTATCAAATTTGTAAGGACCACAAGAGTGTGTACCTGCACGTTGAAGTACAGGACCACCTAAGGATGCATATGCACCACAGTTAGATACGATGTTTACCTTACTTGCTACCAAGTTGCCTTCTGCGTCACAAGCAGTAGTAATATCCATTTCCATCGCATGGCGTTTAGGATGAATATTAAGACTTTCTTGACGAGAGAAGAGAACCTTAGTTGGTTTGCCTGTAAGCCAAGCTACAAGAGATGCATGATGCTGTACGCTCATGTCCTCTTTACCACCAAAGCCGCCACCTACGAGCATGCTATGAACTTGTACAGATTCCTCAGGGATGCCAAGCATACGAGACACTTCATGGCGATCATCGTAAACGTTTTGGCTACCAGAATGCAAATGAATTACATCGCCTTCACGATATGCTACAGCACATTCAGGTTCCATGAATGCATGATCTGTTTGAGGTGTGGAATAGTGATTTGTTACTACAAATGCAGCCTCTGCAATAGCCTTATCTACATCACCACGAGATAATGTTTGACGAGTCAATACATTTCCGCTTGGATGTAATTGAGGTGCATCTGGTTTTAATGCTTCTAATGGGTCTACTACAGGCTCTAACTCTGTATAATCAACTTCAACGAGAGCAAGAACTTCGTCCAAGTATTTTTTCTCTGTAGTTGCTACGAGCGCAATTGCATCACCTACATAACGAGTGATATCGCCCTCTGCAATGAGTACATCCCAGTCTGGCACTAAGTGACCAGTTTTATTAAATGGTACATCTTTAGCGGTCAAAGCTGTTACACAAGCTGGATGTTCAAGCGCCTTAGAAACATCAACGCGATCGACTCTAGCACGAGGGTATTTAGAACGCAATGCTTTAGCATAAATCATGCCATCCATATGGATATCATCAGCGTATTGTCCAGTACCTAGTGCTTTTTCCTCCGCATCTACACGATGTAAACGAGCGCCTACATTACCAGTTGTATCCTTTTCAGGAACTGGTAAGTTCTCACGGAACATTTTTGCGGCTAACATAATGCCTTCTTCAATTTTTACATAGCCTGTACAACGACAAATGTTGCCTAAAATAGCTTTTTTTACATCATCAGGTGTAGGGTCATTATTTTCATCAATTAAAACTTTTGCACTAATAATCATACCTGGGATACAGAAACCACACTGCACCGCTCCGCATTCACCAAAAGCATAGGTGTATACCGCTTTTTCCCGTTCAGATAAGCCTTCAATTGTTACAACTGATTTACCATCTAATTGAGATAATTTAGTTACACAAGCCTTTGCTTTTTTTCCGTCTATAATTACTGTACACGTACCACATGCACCAGCACTACAACCTTCTTTAGTGCCCGTTAGCTTCAAATCAGCTCTCAAGAAATCAATTAAACGTTGATCCTCTTGAACCTCATATTGGGTGCCATTCACTTGAAAGCGGTACATATATAGCCCTCCTCTCATTAAGGAATACATTCACCAAGATATGATTCTATTAAGGATCCATCTTGTACCACATGGTGACCTCTAAGGATAACATCTCGTACTTTACCTGTTACAGATATCCCCTCATAAGGTATATAGTCAGCCTTTGTATGGGCCGATTTCTTTGAAAGCACATGCTCAATGTGCTTATCAACAATTGTAATATCCCCATCGCTACCTACGGCCAAAGTTCCCTTCTTAGGATACATACCGTAAAGCTTTGCAGGATTTTCACTAACTAATTTCATAAAATCTACAGCGCTCATATTGCATTGATTTACCAATACATCATAAGCTACAATGCCTCGTTCTTCAGCACCTGGAACACCACCAGGTATACGAGTAAAATCATGTCGACTTTTTAGTTTTTGATCATCAAAATTAAAGCTACAATGATCAGACCCAATCGTTTGGAATATGCCATTTACTAAGGCATCCTTTATTGCCATTTGATCCTGAATTGTTCTCAGCGGTGGGCTCATCACATATTTAACACCTTCAAAATCAGGCAAATTATATCGTGATTCATCGAGCACTAAATATTGTGGACATGTTTCACAAGTCACTTTATGCCCTAGGTTCCGTTCTCGAATAACCTCTTCAAGGCCCTCTTTAGAACTTACATGAACAATATGTACAGGATAGTCTAATGTAGCACCGATTGTACTAAAGCGCTTAATTGCTTCCGATTCAATCATGGCCGGTCTTGTGAGTGGATGATTGCTTACATCTAATTCACCACGTTTACGTTTATCAGCTACGAGCGCATCAATAAGATCACCATTTTCACAGTGCGCTCCAACGAGAGCTCCTGTAGGTTTGATGGCCTCTATAGCATCATAAATTTCTCGATCTGTTAAACGGAAGCCATACGCTAAATACACTTTAAAAGATGATACACCAGCCTCTACGACCTTTGGTATCTCACGAGCTACATTTTCATTCATTTCTACTAGTTCCATATGGAATTTGTAGTCACAGGAGCAATGCCCTTCGGCACGCTCCTTATGAACTTCTAAGCCTTTACAAAGGGATCCTTCCTCTGGAGAAGCAAAATTAATGATTGATGTTGTTCCACCAAGAATAGCGGCTTTTGTACCACTATCAAAATCATCCGCAGTAGACGCTAAGGCATTTGTCATCTGAAAGTGTGTGTGTGGATCTATGAACCCAGGGAATACATAGCAACCTTTTGCATTAATAACTTCAGCCCCTTCTGGAATAGAAAGGTGTTCATCAATGGCGACAATTTTGTCGCCATTGATAAGTAAATCTCCGGTAAGGATTCGATCAGTTAAGACCAAGTCCCCTTGTTGTATGATAATCATGATACATAGTACACATGCTCTTTACAGAAGGCATGTACGACTCCTTTCAATTCTTCAGGTAATGCATCGATGTCACATACGGCTTCTTCACCTTTGAAGCGATAACCACAGCTAGTGCCTGTAATGTAAAAACCATCATTTGTACTATCTGCTAATGCTTCAGCATTGTGGAAGAATGTAATGCGATCCTTGTATGGTTGACAAGGTTCAACGCAATGACATGCACAGTTACCACATTCATTACAGCTTTGATCTACATGGACGATCAATTTAGCATCATTTACAGTAACGACTTCATTACATCTATTAGGACATACGCGAACGCAAGAGCCACATGTTACACGGCAACGATAATCAGAACTACGTGTACCTGGGAAGGATGGCATTGCTTCACGTTTTTTCTTCATCGCATCGCTTTTCTTGAAGATTTTATTTTCACTAATATCTTTAGCAAGTTTAGCGATTAGATCTTTATGCACTTTCAAAGCAGCGTTATAATCAGTAGATTCAACTTCATCTGCTAAGCCTTTAAAAGTATTGTAACCTTCGCCTTGAAGAAGTATTGTACATACTGTTACAGGCCAGATACCACAATCAAAGATAGCTTTGATATTTTGTTTTACAGCACCACCGCTGTAAGACATTGGTAAGCGTTCACCGAATTGAGCACTTAAAAGTTCAGCTACCCCAATTGTTACAGGTAACAAGGATTTACCAGACATGTACATTTGCTCACCTGGCAATTCATTGTTATGAATTTGTACAGGGAATGTATTTGTTAATTTAACACCAAAGATCTTGTTATGTTTTTCACCAAGAGCGATAAGACGTTCTAACATTGGAACAGCTTTATCGAATTGAAGGTCAACTTCGAATTGATGATCTTCAAAGTCAATGTATTCAAAACCTGCATTATCTAACAACTCTCTAATGCGTTTTGGACCTAGCAAAGTAGGATTGCATTTTAAGTATAGATGGAGACCTTTTTCACTGATAAGGTAGGAGCAAATGGATTCGATTTCTTCAGCTGGGCAACCGTGCATTGTGGACAATGTGATTGCTTGGCAAAGTTCATCGCTAATGGAGTTGATGAAATCAGCATCGATATGTTCAAATTCATTTACATGGTCAAGACACCATTGTTTACATTCATCCCACATAGGAGATTGAGATGCACTGCGCATTGTGTTGATAAATTTATCAACCATTGGGCTCTTAATACCAGCTAAGTTGTAACCAACACTCATGATGAATAAGAAGCCATCTGGATCGCCTAAGCCTAATTCTTTAGAGATTAATTTTAATGCGAACCAAGCTTTGATGTATTCATCAGCAGCTTCATCACAGCTATATTCGGAAGACCATTCTACGTTGTATGTTTCGTCTACAGAGTAGATACAAGGTCTAGGAATACCTAATTCTTCACCGTACATAATTTGTACAGTTTTCAATTCGATGCAACGAGCACCTGCTACGTAAGATGCTACAATATTTTGCGCCAACTGTGTATTAGGACCTGCTGCAGGGCCTACAGGATTTTCAATGGATTTACCAAAAATTTCTAAGCGTTGATTATGATTGGTACGATGAATTTTATTTACATTGTAAATACGATTGTACATCTTGTACTCAGTCATAATGTGGTTCATCAATTTTCCGAAACTTACCGGATACATAATGTCACTCATAATGTCACACTCCTTTAAAGCGCTTGCCTTATGGGTTTAGTCGTTTCCATAAACCTTTAGATGTTGCTAAAACTTCGTTCATTACTTCAGCTTTGTCGATGCCTTGTAACTTACGATCGATCATACGTGGTACACCATCACTAATAGTTGTCACCACATACATACCATTAGCACCGAATAATAAGTGACCATTGATGTTATTTTCATCAAGTGGCGTTGGTGCTGCGTAATCAAGAACGATTACGTCAGCTGCGGCACCTTTTTTAAGGATGCCAACTGTAGTATCGAAGAATTCATTCGCCATTTTGCGGTTGTTTTCAAATAGCATATGAGGAACTTCAACCCAGCCTACATATGGTTTATGTTGCTCATGTTTTACAAGGCAGTTTGCTACTTTGTAAGATTCGAGCATGTCATTTGTGTAACCATCTGTACCTAGACCAACTGTGATACCTGCACCTAATAGTTTCAAGATATCTGTTGTGCCTAATGCATTACCCATGTTACTTTCTGGGTTGTGTACAACCTTAGCTTGAGATTCTTTCAATAATTCTACATCTTGGTCTGTTACGTGTACGCAGTGACCTGCAATACTCTTTGGTCCTAAAATACCAGATTCTACAAGTCGTCTTACCGGTGTCATGCCATATTTTTCTTTACTATCTGCCACATCTTCTGGGCCTTCAGCAACATGAACATGATACCCTAATTTATCTTCATTATGAGCTTTCACATAATCTAATGTCTCAGGACTGAGAGTAAAGGATGCATGCAAGCCCATCATAGCCGCGAGTCTAGATGGATCCTTTTTCGCCTCTTTACCAAAACGTACATTTTCTGCAACAGCAGCTTTCATTTGGTCAACACCGTTACGATCAGAGACTTCATAGCATAAACAAGAACGAACACCAAACTGTTTAGCTACATCAGCAATAACAGATAGGCTATTAGCAGTTTCACCATAGCTTGCATGGTGGTCAAAAATAGTAGTTACACCATTTTCAATACAGCCTAAATATGTAAGTAATGCGCTAGCTTTTACATCTGGAGCTGTCAATTTATTATCTAGGTAGAACCATAGACCTTCTAAAATTTCACCAAAGTTAGTTGGTGCTGGACCAGGTAAGGACAAACCGCGTGCAAGAGCGGAGTAAATATGATGATGTGCATTAATAAAACCTGGCATAATCAAACCGCCATGAGCATCAATGACTTCTGCATCTTTATATTGTTTGCACAATTCATCATATGCACCAATATCTATAATCTGAGTTCCGTCAATAACAACAGCACCATCATAAATGATAGGTCTATCAGTATCGCGAGTAATAACAGTACCTTTTCCTAATATAATCATAGGGCACCTCCCCAACGAATCGTTGGATGCATACTTATAAATCTATATATTATTATAATACGATACGCGTACCTGTTTTTCCTGCTATACCATCCTTAGATTTTTCTAATAATGTGATAATGGAAACACGGCCTTTTTTAGATTCTGCAAATGCAATAGCAGCTTCAACTTTCGGCTTCATAGAACCTTCTGCAAACTCGCCTGCTGCTGCATATTCTTTAGCTTCTGCAACTGTGATTTCATCAAGCCATTTTTCATTTTCTTTACCAAAATTAATGGCAACCTTTTCAACTGCTGTTAAGATAACAAGTACATCTGCATCAATTTCTTGTGCTAACAAGCTACTAGTCCAGTCTTTATCAATAACGGCTGCTGCACCATGAAGTTCATTACCTTCTCTAGTTACAGGAATACCGCCACCGCCACAGGCAACGATTAATTGTTTCCCAACTAAGCCTTTAATCGCTTCGATTTCGATAATTTCTTTAGGAGCTGGGGATGCTACTACACGGCGATAACCGCGGCCAGAATCTTCTTTTACAACGTAATCGTAATTTTTTTCTGCGTATTCAGCTTCTTCTTTAGTCATAAAGTGACCAATTGGTTTTGTTGGATTTTGAAATCCAGGATCATTTTGATCAACTAATACTTGTGTAACCATTGTCATGGTTGGCAAATGTTCAATACCACGATTTAATAATTCCTCGTGAAGCGCGTTTTGTAAGTCATATCCAATATATGCTTGACTCATAGCCACACATACGGACAATGGTGTATTTGGTTGACCTTCTACTTCACGTGTCAATGCAGCCATCGCATTGTTGATCATACCGATTTGAGGGCCATTGCCATGAGTTACGACTACATCACAATTGGATTCTACTAAATCAATAATTGTTTTAGCTGTACTTTTTACGGCAATTTTTTGTTCTGGAAGGGAATTACCTAATGCATTCCCGCCTAATGCTACTACAACTCTTTTTTTCATGTTATGCCTCATAACAAACTATTAAGAATAAAAAGGGGCCATCAATACGGATGGCCCCTAAACTTTACTTTACGGTTGAACTCGGTCAGTTCCCTTCCGTTCTAATTCTTTTAAGGTTTCTACAGGATTCTTAAATTTGCTTAAGAAGATCATAGCTGCAATAACATATGGTTTGTAGCTTGCTTCTTTATAAAGAGGTACGCGATAGCGATCAAATACTGTTGCGTCTACTTCGCCTTCTTCACAACTTACACCTGTAATATCTGCTGGTAAGCAATGTAAGTAAAGAGCTTTACCGTCTTTAGTGAGACTCATCATCTCTTCAGTACATGCCCAATCTTTATGTTTACCATTTTCTTCAAGAAGAACTTTTTCTAATGCTTTAATACCTTCATGGTCATTTTCACCATACAATTTCGTACGTTTTTCCATCGCACCGAATGGAGCCCAGCTCTTAGGATATACGATATCTGCATCTTTGAAAGCATCCTTCATGTCGTTAGTTCTACGGAAGGAACCGCCGCTTTCTTCAGCTTGTTTCTTAGCGATTTCTTCAACCTCAGGCATTACTTCGTAGCCTTCTGGATGTGCTAATACAACTTCCATACCTAAACGAGTAAATAAACCAATAGCACCTTGAGGTACGGATAAAGGTTTACCATAAGATGGAGAGTAAGCCCAAGTCATAGCAATCTTTTTGCCTTTGAGGTTTTCTACACCACCGAATTCTTTAATGATATGAGCTGCGTCAGCCATGATTTGTGTTGGATGGTCGATATCACATTGTAAGTTTACAAGTGTCGGACGTTGTTCTAATACGCCATCTTCGTGACCTTCTTTTACTGCATCGGATACTTCATGCATGTATGCATTACCTTTACCGATGTACATGTCATCACGAATACCGATAACATCAGCCATGAAGGAGATCATATTAGCTGTTTCACGAACTGTTTCGCCATGAGCAATTTGGGATTTACCTTCATCCAAGTCTTGCACTTCAAGACCTAATAGGTTACAAGCAGAAGCGAAGGAGAAGCGAGTTCTTGTGGAGTTATCACGGAATAAGGAAATGCCAAGGCCACTATCGAATACTTTAGTGGAGATATTGCGTTCTCTAAGAGCTCGTAATGCATCTGCTACTGCCCAAACACCTTTTAATTCATCTTCAGATTTTTCCCATGTAAGGAAGAAATCTTCGCCGTACATTTTGCTAACGTCTAAGTCTTTTAAAGTTTCAATACTTTTATTGAAGTCTGTCATCTGTAAGTCCTCTCTTTCAATTCCCTAAAGGGCTACTTAGAATCTAACTTTATACGGTACCTCATCAAATGGTGAGGTACCATATTAAATTTGTAGTTATGAACTATGTTCTAGTGATTTCCGTTTTAAAGAGATCTAATTCAATGTATATGATATTAGTCTTTGCAGTATACGGATGGTAATAATGCATATACAGCTGCACATGTTACAAGGTCTTGTTTCCATGTGATTTCGTTAGGAGCATGTGCTTGTGCTTCTGCGCCAGGACCAAAGCCGATGCAAGGGATACCATTACGGCCCATGATGGATACGCCGTTAGTGGAGAATGTCCATTTATCAGTCAATGGGCGAGCTTTACGCATTTCAACTGTGTCTTCAGCACCAATACGTTCGTTACCATACAAGCTAGTGTAGGCTTCTTCTAAAGCTTCTGTTACTTTGTGATCTTTAGGAATTACCCAAGTTGGGAAGTAACATTCGATTGGATATGTCAAACCAGTCCAGGATGGACGAGCATATTCGTACATGGATACTTTCGCACCATATTCTTTAACATGTGGTAAAGCTTCGATTTCTGCCAAGCAGGATTGCCATGTTTCGCCAGCTGTCATACGACGGTCCAAGGAAACGGCGCAAGAGTCAGCTACTGCACAACGGCTTGGAGAAGTGTAGAAGATTTGGGAAGTAGTTACAGTACCGCGACCTAAGAAGCGAGCTTCTTCATAGTGATCAGGGTTGAATTTAGGGTCAAGCATTTTAACGAGACCTTTAATTTTTGTGCTTTCATCAGCAGAGTTAGCATTCAATTCACGGATATCTTGAAGAATGTCTGCCATTTTGTAGATTGCGTTGTCACCGCGTTCAGGTGCGGAACCATGGCAAGATACGCCTTGTACATCTACACGGATTTCCATACGACCACGTTGACCACGGTAGATACCACCATCAGTAGGTTCAGTGGATACTACGAATTCAGGACGAATATTACGTTCTTTAATCATGTATTCCCAGCAAAGACCATCGCAATCTTCTTCTTGTACTGTACCTACAACAAGTACGCGATATTTATCACTTAAAAGACCTAAGTCTTTCATGATTTTAGCGCCGTATACAGCGGATACGATACCACCTAATTGGTCGGATACACCACGACCACCGATTTTAGTTTCATCTTCGAAACCTTCATAAGGATCGAAGTTCCAGTTATCGCGGTTACCAATACCTACAGTATCGATATGAGCGTCGAAGGCAATAAGTGTTTTACCAGTACCCATGTAACCAAGAATGTTACCCATTGGGTCTACTTCAACTTCGTCGAATCCAAGATCTTTCATTTCTTTTTCAATACGTTGAACGTGCTCTTTTTCTTCTGCACTTTCACCAGGGAATGCTACGATTTCACGTAAGAACTTGGTCATCGCTGGTCCATAAGTTGCTGCTGCTTGTTTGATTGCTTGTAAATCCATAATTAATGCCTCCTAACGATCTTCACCGTACCACATAATGTTTTTATATCTTTCAGGGTCTGTATCACCTTCAGTGGAGAAGCAGAGCACCTTTGAAGACGCATCTAATTCTAATTCCTTGCGTAAGTCTTCATATTCTGGCATTGTCATAATTGCCGTTACAAGACCTAGTGGAACTGCACCAGATTCACCAGTCGTAATTGGTGTATCACCTTTAATTGGTGCACCACCAACGCGCATCCCAAGTCTTGCTACCCAATCAGGAGCAGATACGAATACATCCGCATGGTTTCTTAAGATGTCCCAAGAAACTGTATTTGGTTCGCCACATGCAAGCCCAGCCATGATGGTTTCTAAATCGCCCTCAACGATACGAGGATTACCATCATCAGCTACAGCCCCTTTATATAAGCAAGCTGCTGCTTCAGCTTCTACAACCACTAATTTAGGTTTCTTAGCTGCATTGCTGTATAAGTTAGTGAAATAACCTACTACAGCACCTGCTAGGGAACCTACACCAGCTTGAACAAATACATGAGTTGGAACTTTGCAACTTTCAGCTTCTAACTGATCTGCGGTTTCCATAGCCATTGTGCCATAACCTTGCATGATCCAGTTTGGAATTTCTTCATAACCTTCCCATGCGGTATCTTGCACTACAACACCATTTGGAACTTCTTTAGATTTTTTAGTTGCTAACCGTACACATTCATCATAATTAAATTCTTCGATTGTTACGGTAGCACCTTCATTTTCAATTTGTTTTCTACGATATTCTGTAGAGCCTTTAGGCATGAATACTACTGCCTTTTGACCTAATTTATTAGCAGCCCAAGCTACGCCTCGACCGTGGTTACCATCAGTAGCTGTAAAGAATGTAGCTTGTCCGAATTCTTCTTTTAATTGTGGAGAAGTTAATACATCATATGGTACATCTTCAACATTTTTATCCGTTTGTTGAGCTACATACTTTGCCATTGCATAAGAGCCGCCTAATACTTTAAACGCATTTAGGCCAAAGCGGTAAGATTCATCTTTTACAAAGAGAGAATTAACACCGATATAATCTGCTAATTTTTCTAGCGATACTAGTGGAGTTACACTATATTGTGGAAAACTTTCATGAAACGCTTTTGCTTTCTTAATTTCTCTAACATCCATAACGGACAAGAACTTGTCACTAGATGGTGCCATCGTATTACGTTTCCACTGAATTCGGTCCATATTTGCCTCCTAGGGTTCTTCCTTTACAGTATTTAAATCACTATAAAGAGTAAACTTAGAAATATTGAAATACTCCGCAATCTTTTCTGAAGATTTAGAGATAAGAAAAGCCCCTTTTTCATTTAAGTAGCTAATAGCTTTTAGCCGTTCTACTTTATTCATGAGTGGTCCAGGTTTACCAACTAACCGTTCTGCTTCTAGTAGTAAATCATCTAATAGCTCCGATACACTTGTAGTAATTTTTTCAACAGTGCCAGTCTCAGCTTGGCCTATTCCTATAAGACTTTCAAGTGATCGATGCATCATAACAAACTCTGTGATATCCTGATTAATTCCTAATAGGTATGCAATATTGCCATTATCATCACGGATATACATGGTAGAGGATTTTAATATCCGTCCATCCTTAGTTTTTGTTAGATACCCAAATCTACCTTCACTACCATCATCATAGTTGAGTACATCTAAAACTACATGTGATGGACCATCACCAACATGGCGCTTCGTTATCGTACCATTTTCTATATATACAAGTGATGTATCGAGATCTCCTTGTAAGTCATGTATCAGCACTTCACAAGATGGTCCGAATTGTATGGCCAATCCATGGGCTATAACTTTTAGCCGTTCCAATATACTCATTGAGATAACCTCCCTCTCATCGGTATCGGTTAGTCTTCATGGTCTAAATAACTTCAGTCCGCTTATACAGTTAGTATTATGAGAATAATTCTAACTATTTTTGTATTAACCTAATTTTTTGTTAGGTACCTTACTTAAATTATAGGTCTATGTATACAAAAATGCAACGTTATTATGCATTAAAGTTATTTGTAAATATACATCCATATACAAGCATTGATATAAACACATACTACCACTGTGATTTTAGTCATAATAAATGTTAGTTATAAATTTTTTTAATGACCTTTCTATTATCACATCTATATATATGAATGTAATAAAATTCTATAGAAGCCAGTGTATATCTATATTTTTATATATAAATTAGATTTACCGTATCCATATACATGTAAATATCTTATAGATATTCTTATCCTTTATAATCATCGAATTACGTTTCAATATACAAATAGTATTACAAAGATACACAAAAAAGGCTGTAATAACGAATTACCGTTATTACAGCCTTTATATACTGTTATCTGTTAGGATTATGTTAATGGTTAAGAGTAAATTATGCGTTTGCTAATGTTTTACCCAATTCTTCGCATTGTGCTTTGCCATCATCATCAGGTTCACCCAAGATAGCTACACCATCAGCTACTAATTCGCCGCCAGCATCTTTAATGCGTGTCCCCCAGTCTTCCAACCAAGTACCACCCCAGCCATAGGAGCCAAAGATTGCTACTTTTTTGCCACCCAATTTAGCTTCTAATTCAGTGTAGAATGGTTCAAATTCGCCTTCTTCTAATTGTTCTGCACCCATATCAGCACAGCCAAGAGCTAATTTTTCATAAGCTGCTGCGTCATCTACAGATACTTCAGAAACAGATTTTACTTCAACTTCTTGACCTGCAGCTTTGATACCTTCTGCTACTGCTTGAGCCATTTGTTCTGTATTGCCTGTACCGGACCAATAAATTACACCAATCATCTTGTACCTCCTAGGCCGTTCTTGCGACCAATGAACTAAATGTTTTTCCCAACATCAATTGAGTTTGACAAAATTCACGACATGCTTTGTAACATAAGAAAGAGCGCTTAGCATCTACCACGTCATGGTAAACTTTCCACTCTCCACACATACGATATCCACTACCACGACGAGAAATAAAGTATTTCACATCATTTAATGGATAACCTAAAAATACGCCAATTTCATGTGGAAAATCAACGCTTGCCTCCATACGGTATCGTAGATGTTCTAGCATCTCCATAATGCTCATGCGATCATGATAACCGTAGGCTTTCAAAAATGTCATCACTGCAGGTTGCCGTACATAGTCTCTTAATTGCTTCTCACGGAATACCAATAATAGTCTACGCGCTTTACAGCGACATAATTCAAAGAAGAACAAACCTTTTTCATTGAACTCTTTGTTATATTCTGTCAATACAAATTGGATTTGTTCATTCATGTCCCGTGGAATAGAAACCAAGTTCGAAAGCTTAATACCTCGAATTGCCGGTGCACAATGATATCCAATGATATGGTCAATTGAATTCATCATAATAGTACCTGCCTGTTGCACATCGTTAGAATCTTCTCTAATGAGAATAATTCCTATATGCACATAGTACTCTTGATGAGAAAAATTGTCAAGAATAATTGATATATATTTTCAATAATTATTTATTTTTTAGCAGTTAGCAAAGACTTAACTTTAGGGAATACTGCAGCATCATCAGCCTCATCTATAGCGATAAAACGTGCATTTGGACCAGTGTACTTATCTTCAGATAAACTAAGATGTAATATCTCATTATAAGAATTATTATTAGCTATACTTTTATATTTTAATGTTCCTTCATATGTATTACCTTGTTTGGATAACGGAGTCACTACTGTGAATTTACCAAGAATTGGGCTATCTCCCTTATTAATAGAGGATGCCAATGCACCTAATGTGGATGGATCAGTATTGACATGCTTAGTCTCACTAATTTGACTAGCCAATTGTTTACCTAATGCTACATCACCAAATACAGCATAGTTCATTTCATTTTCGTTTTTAATATTTAGTGTATATACATTAGCAGATGTAGCACCTGCTTCGATAAATACAGATTTAATATCCTTTTTAGCCTCCCCTGCGAAAAGTGCTTTAGGATTATTTTGATACATTGTAACACCTTCAGGCAATTTAATACCTTGATATGCTACTGTTTGGCTTCTATTCAAAATGTTCTTAATATTTGCTGCAGAGCCAATTGTTGGAACAGATACTAATACAGCGGCTGCAGTGGCAAGTAATACTAATTTTTTCATATATCTCCTCAACTAAAATGTTAATGTCATAAACTCTCAACATGATTTTTAATAACAACAAGTAGTAAAGAACCGCCCTTAACGGAGCGGTTCTTTATCATTATTTTAGCAATGTAGGATACATTATTTCTTTTGTGCCTTAGCCCAACTATCACGTAAACCAACGATACGGTTCATAACGATATGATCTGGTGTGCTATCTTTATCAGTTACAAAATAACCTTGGCGCAAGAATTGGAAACGGTCTCCTGGTACAGTTGTACCAAGACATGCTTCGCCTTTACTATGGAATACTTGTAGGGAGTCATGATTAAAGTCACCTAAGAAATCTTTACCGTCAGAATCTTCTTTTAGCAAGTAATCATATAAGCGAGATTCAATATCTACTGCAGTAGATGCTTCAACCCAATGCAATGTACCTTTTACCTTACGTGTACAACCGCTACCGCTCTTAGTTTCTGGGTCATATGTACAATGAATTTCTGTAATATTGCCATTTTCATCTTTAATAACATCATTACATGTAATGAAATACGCACCTTTCAAGCGTACCTCTTTACCTGGTGCCAAGCGGAAGAATTTCTTAACTGGCTCTTCCATAAAGTCATTGCGTTCGATGTAGATTTCACGACCAAATACAACTTCACGGTTACCCAATTCCTCATTCTCTGGGTTGTTTTCAACGGTACAAAGTTCAGTTTGACCTTCTGGATAGTTTGTAATAACAACTTTCACAGGATCAATAACAACCATAGGACGTGTAGCTTTGAGTTTTAAATCTTCACGGATACAGAACTCAAGCAAAGCAATGTCAACAACGCTATCAGCCTTAGCTACGCCAATGCGGTCACAGAAATCACGAATCGCTTCTGGCGTGTAACCACGACGACGTAAGCCAGAAATAGTAGGCATACGAGGATCATCCCAACCAGCTACGAGGCCTGCTTCTACAAGAGCACGCAATTTACGTTTGGACATAACCATTTTAGTTACGTTTAAGCGTGCAAACTCAATTTGTTGTGGAATTTCAGTATCATCCCAGTCTTCTAGTACCCAATCATACAATGGACGATGAACTTCAAATTCCAAAGTACAGATGGAATGTGTAATACGCTCGATAGCATCTTCAATAGGATGAGCAAAATCATACATAGGGTAAATCTTCCACTCATTACCTGTATTATGATGTTCTGCATTTACAATACGATAGATAACAGGGTCACGCATAACGATATTAGGATGTGCCATGTCAATTTTTGCACGCAATACCTTTTCGCCATCAGCGTATTTACCATCTTTCATTTCTTCGAAGAGTTTCAAGTTTTCTTCTACGCTACGGTCACGGTATGGACTATTGGTACCAGGTGTAGAGAAATCGCCACGTGTTTGTTTAATTTCATCTGCAGTTTGATCATCTACATAAGCCTTGCCAAGAGTAATTAATTTCTTAGCATATTCGTACATTTGACCGAAATAATCAGATGCATAGCGAGGCTCTCCATCCCAATCAAAACCGAGCCATTTTACATCTTCCATGATGGAGTTTACGTATTCAACGTCTTCTTTTGCTGGGTTTGTATCATCAAAACGGAGGTTTGTTAAGCCATTATATTGCTTGCCAATACCAAAGTTAAGGCAGATGGATTTAGCATGACCAATGTGTAAGTAACCATTTGGTTCTGGCGGGAAACGAGTTAATACGCGTCCGCCGTATTTACCAGTTTCATTATCTTTGTTGATGATAGCTTCGATAAAGTTAACGGATACAACTTCTTCAGGAGCTACAGTTTTTTCAATATCTTTATGTTCCAACATTCTAACCTCCATAGGATAAATATTCTTTTATTTTACCATATTTTGCATAATACCGCATATCTTTTGAGGTCTTGTGATATTAGTCGAAATCAGCTAAATCAATGCCTGCTTTTTTGAGCTCTTCTAAAGCAGATTCTACATCCATTTCTGGTTTTTTATAGTTAACCTCTTCATTAACACAAGTTTTTAATGGTTTCTTATGAACACCAGCAATAATATTATCGGCTGTCAAAATAGACATGTCATAACGCGTGCGATCTGTATAGGAACCAATATGTGGTACGATAAGACAGTTTTCAACACTTAATAGTGGGTGATCTACTGGCAATGGTTCTGGATCAGTTACATCTAAAGCGGCATAATCAATTTCACCTGTTTGTAAGGCATTAATGAGAGCCTCTGTATCAACGATAGGTCCACGACCTACATTTACAAACAAAGCAGTATTTTTCATCTTCTTGAAGAATGCTTCATCGCACATGTGATAGGTTTCATCTGTTAATGGAGCCATTACACAAACTACATCACTAGTAGCCAATAAATCATCTAGCTCCATATAAGTGGTTTTATGAATTTTATCATCTATACGCTGATTACGATTATGGTATACCACGGTCATACCAAAGGCACGAGCACGACGTGAAATAGATACACCAATAGCGCCCATACCAATAATACCAAGGGTGCGGCGACTTAAATCAAATCCCTTAATATTAGATGGTCTTTGAGCCCAGCGTCCTTCTTTTACGAAATTAGCATTTTCCAGAATACGACGACTAGCAGTGGCAATCAATGTAAAAGCAAGTTCTGCTACAGTTTCGTTGAGAACACCCGGCGTATTACCATAAGGAATACCTGCTGCTGTTAGTTCATCAATCTTTACATTATCGTACCCTACAGCAGCCTGAGCAATAACCTTTAAATTCGGCGCATTTTTAACAAGATCTCCATCTACATCTAAAGGTCTTACAGACCATAGCCCATCTGCATCAACGAGCCATTCCTTCAACGTCTCACGAGGCATTACAGTCTTTTCTGTCCATTGACGCACATCTACATGCTCTTTTAAATAAGCAATTGCATCTTTACGGACTAAACCATTTACAACAACAAGAGGTTTTTTATCCATTTAATGCTCCCTCCAAACAAATTTTATTTAATGTATCTAATAGCTTTAATATTTTATATTGAAAATATTTTCTTGATTATAAGTATATTTTATACTAGAAAGCTATGCTAATACAACAAAAAGGAGTAAGGCCTAGGCCTTACTCCTTTTATTTAGCTTTTAGATTATTTCAAATCTGCTGTACAGTTAGGGCATTTAACTGCGTCGATGTGAATTTCTGTTTTACAGAATTGACATTCTTTAGTTGTAGGTGCTTCAGCAGCTTCTTCTTCTTTCGCATTTTTCATCATTTTAGCTAATGCGCGAACCATCAAGAATACAACGAATGCCAAGATCAAGAATTGGATCAAGTCGGTAATGAATGTACCGTATGGCAATACAGAGCCTGCTGCACGTGCTGTAGCAATATCTGCACCAGCCATGAATGCGTCTTTAGAACCTGCGCTTAATGGCAAGTACAAGTTGCTGAAATCAATACCGCCTGTGAACAAGCTGATAATAGGCATGAACAAGTTGCTTACAACAGAGTTTACCAACGCTGTGAAAGCAGCACCAATAATCATACCAATAGCAAGGTCCATCATGTTACCTTTGAATGCAAAAGCTTTAAAATCGTTCAAAAATTCTTTCATGTTCTCACTACTCCTAGATACACTTAATTGAGAATGCGTTAATAACTGTACTAATCATAAAGGAAAGATGAAGCGATGTCAATATTTTTCGATATAGTTTTTCGAATTTATTTAATATAGTTTTTCATAGATTTATCTATTATTGTAATAAATCAATATCTATGCGTATTTTTCACACCATGCTAGATGTGTTTTTCCTCTCAAAAACTTTCAAACACAGTCAAATAGTTCCTTTAAGCCTTTTCCATCAAATTCGATTAATTAGGATAAATAATGTATTATCTCTTTTTTATTCAAAATCCAACGCCCCACATTTATCATCTAAACAAAGGAGCTAAATATGGGTTGTATTTTATGATTTATAAAAAGGTGCCAATCACGAATGTGATCAGCACCTCTACTGTCATACAACGTCTATTATTGTATATATTCGACAATTATTTAATTTTATCCTCTATAACCTTTCCTTCTTTTAAAGGTCCACTTTGTTCTTTAAGACGGGCCAACATAACAGAGGATACGAACATGGCAACACCAGCACCTATAGTTTCAATAGATAAGCTTTCACCAAAGAATAGGAAGCCGTAGAAGGAACTAATGAATACGCCAACATATTGTAAAAACTGAGCTACTACAGCATTTGTGGTAACAAAAGCACCAGTCAAGAAGAACTGAGCCACCACACTAATACCACCAATAGCTAA
>URQX01000004.1 GCA_900550175.1 uncultured Veillonella sp. | reverse complement strand
TGGTTATTAAAACTGATTCGCAGATGGCGAATTTAGTAAAAGATTATTTTAATAATAGTCAATTAGATATAGTTAATATAGAAAAAATTATAAAAGACGATTATAAAGAGATTCAGAGGCAAATAGATTTATATCAAAATTTGATAGATAAATTAAGTAAAGAAAAAGAGAATTATATACTTATAAAAGATATCTATATACGTGCAAAGAAAGATTTTACGGTACATCCAGAATTAATCAAAGATTATAAAAAAATGGGATCTACTGTAAAAAGAGTATTATTTTCTTTACCTATTTTATCGACAGTACCTATACAAGATATTGTACCAACAGTACCTATACAAGATACGTTTGATAATTTAAGTAGTTCATTTTTTCATTTAAAAATACAAAAAAATAAAAGCATAACAGAAAATGAATTTGAGCAACTTAAAAAATATATGATGTTAGCTTATTCAGTATCAACAAAAAAATTAAAACAATATTCTACTGATATTGATAAAATTTCGAGAGAATACTCATTTAAAAATTCTGTAGTGGATAAAAATGATGTATTATTGTGTGAGTTTTTGAATAATAACTATCCAGAGGAGTGGTTTGAAAATCAATATAGTATAAATGCTGAACAAGTTAACATCGATTTACCTAAGATTTTTTACGATTTGCTTTATAGTAAACTAGATTTTCAAACATTTGAAAAAATATTAAATTTGGATTATATGTTTGGAATTAGGAATAAAGTTATAGAAATTCTCTCTAAACATAATTGCGCTTTTGATGAATTACATAACGTTTTACAAAAAGATTTAGAGAGCAAATATTTAAATATAGATAAGATACGATCAAATATGACACCGTTATCTAAGTCAGTTTTATCTGATCCTAATAAAGGTGATTGGGAAGTATATGAAGATGCATTAATCAATAATTGGTTAGATACAAATGATTGTGAAGATTTTTATTTTTTTGCAAGAAATCCTAAATTAGATATTAAGAGAAATGCTGTTTGTGCTATTGATTTTGGTACTAAAAGTACTGTTGTAGCAATACGTGATAAGGATGAGCGGTTACTTCGTATTGGGAATGGCAATAGTTATTCTGATTTGCGTAAAGAAGATTTTGAAAATCCTACATTCCTCTATTTTCAGGATTTTAATGAATTTAATGAGGGTTATAAAAAACGAATCGGACGTCCTTTTACAAAATGGAGTGATGTATTAGTATCGCATGAAGCAGCCAGCAAGTTTTATGACGAAATTGATGATGAAAAAAGTTATTATGCCACGTTTAATGAGCTTAAACAATGGGCCAATACAAAAAATCGTCATCAAATCTTAATTGATAAAAGTGGTAATAGAGTAAAGTTAAATTCGTATCTTAATTTAACTTCAAAAGCTACTTTTGATCCTATTGAGTTATATGCTTATTATTTAGGATTATATATAAATAATTATAATAATGGCATTTATTTACATTATACACTTTCGTTCCCTGTAAATTATGGTGTGAAAATCCAAGAAAAGCTTCTAAATAGTTTTGAAAGAGGTCTTAAAAAATCACTACCACCAAGTATACTATCTGATTCAAATATTATTGAAGAATTTGAAATTTATGCTGGCGCAAGTGAACCAGCAGCTTATGCTATTAGTGCATTAGAAACATATGGTTTAGAACCGGATGCAAATGAAGAAATCGCATATGGTGTATTTGATTTTGGTGGTGGTACAACTGATTTTGATTTTGGTATTGAACGTAAACCAAAGGATGGAAGACGTCGTTTTGATTTAGTTCAATTTGGAAAAGGTGGGAACCCATATTTAGGTGGTGAAAATTTACTTCAATTATTAGCTTATGAAGTGTATAAATCTAACGAATCTGAAATGCGACGTCATCAAATTCAAATTATTTTACCTGCAAAAGGTAGAATGCAATCTGGGTTAGAATCTCTAGTTTTGGAGAATGGTCGAGCAACTAATGAAGCATATACCAACATGAGAATTTTAATGGAAGTATTGAGACCTATTTGGGAAGAAACTGAAGGATATTTAGATGAATTTAATGAAGGCCGTAAAACAGTAAAACTTTATGTTGAACAAGATGGTTCATTAATAGGTAAAGATATACGATTAACTGTCAATGTTGAAGAACTAAGAAACATATTAGAGGCTAATATGTTTGAAGGTGTTAATGGATTTATAAATCAAATGATGAATACATTTGCTAATAGAAATTTAACTACATATCCTATACACATATTCTTAGCAGGGAACTCTTGTCAGTCTAAACTTTTACAAGAGATATTTGTAAAAGCATTAATGGAAAAATATAAGGATTTTCTAAATAGCAATAGTAAGAAAAATAGTAGTAATTCTATTTTATATAAATTATACCCTCCACTAGGAACAAAGTTTGATATTCATTCCTTACTTAATATTTTTGATACTAAAGATGAAAAAATGCGTTTAAGTAATATATTATATGGTGAGAATTTATCGTTTAGTGATAGTCTTGATAGAGTTAGGACTGGAAAAACAGGGGTTGTTTTCGGTTTGTTACGTAGTCGACGAGGTGGTAAAGATATTCGTATCATCAACGAAAACATTACTAATGAAAATGAAATTACATTCCCTTATTATTTAGGTGTTGAATATGATAATCATGTATTTAGAACAGTTATTCCAAAATCTATTAGCTATGATAAATGGGAACCATTTGAATGGGCTGATGAAGATAGATTCGAACTTCACTACACTTCTGATGATCGTGCTTTAACAGATTCAATTCCAATCAGTGAAACTAAAAGTATAGTATGTAAGATTAAAAAATGTGATATTGATGAAAATAAAAAAGTTTTTATAAAACGAATTGCTATAGATAAAATTCAATACTGTGTTGCATATCCAGATACATTTGATAATAATCCTGGAGAAGCAGACGTTTATAATGTTAAATTGGGTGGAAACTGATGGATTCAGCAATAGATAATATACTACAAAATGGATACAACTATCTTAAACAAATGAAGGAATATGAGTACAATCAATATTCCAACATATTGATTGAAGAATTTGATGTTAACTTTTATAATGACTTGTGTAAAAATCCTTTAGAGGAGAATGAATTATATCTATATAAAATTGATGAATTAATTTTCTCAAAAAATGAAGGTCCCCGTAGAGAATCTATGGAGAATATATTATCATCCTTTAGAAACTTACAGGATATAAATTTGATATATTTAATCTTGGGGGATAAATTAAAGGTTTCTTTTTATATAGGTGTAGCTGCAAATTTATATAATAAAGATGATAATTTAGATTTGAAGTCCTGGGCGGATGATATATTGAAACCTACACTTAAAGGCAATTTTGTAGGTAGCTCTATTAGTGAAGTTGATCGAGATGAAAAGAAAGATATATTATATAAGATTCGCAATAATAAGCATTCGGGTTTCATTAATGGTATCCCTGGATTTATTAATGAGAATAGTGGTGAGAAAAATGATTTTCAAGGCGTTGAGAGATTAGTCGATACTATGATTGGTAGTAATTTCGGATTTATGGTTATTGCTAATCCTTGTAAAAATATTGATATATTTAAAGTTAATCAAGATATATATCAGTTATATGATTCTTTACTTCCAATATCTAAATATAGTCTTCAAAAGTCTGAATCGGATCAAACTCAAAGTGGAACTGATGAAAATGATAGTACTACAACAAATGTTACTTTAGGTACTAATCGAGATTCATCTGAATCTGTATCCGAATCAGATGCTAATGTAACAGATAATAGAAATGATGTTAATAATCAAAAAAATAATAGCAAACATGAGTCAAAAGGAGATCAAAAATCAACAACTATTATAAATGGTGTTAGTAATTCTGAATCTTCAACTATTAGTACGACTGAAAATAAAGGCAATACAACTTCAAATGGTTCAGAAAGTGCGAATAAAGATAGAAGTAATTCAAGTCAATATAATAAATCTGAGTCATTAAATATTTCTACTCAATATAGTAATACTATTACTGAAAGTGTAAGTAATAGTAAGTCTAAGAGTTTTAATAAATCAAAAAGTAATCATGAATCAACAAGTAAAAGTATAAATGTAAATAATTCATCATCAACTAATAGACGTTCAAGTAATAGTAATAGTAGATCACTACAACATACTCATTCTTTAGAAGTAGAGCAAAAAATTGTTATTAATTGGCTAAAATATATAGATGAAGAGTTATTAGCAAGAGTTGATAATGCAAAAGGAAAAGGCGCCTATACTACTTGTAGCTATTTATTCTCTGATAATGGGCGTGCTACTTTATATAGAGTAGCTAATACGATCTTAGGGCTATATGGTGGTGAAAAAGGGAATATATCACCTTTACAATTTACAGAATTTACGCAAGATAATCTTAAAAATTTAGGTCCGTTAAAGGGAGTTCTAGAAAACTTACAGGTTCCGCGATTAACTAATAAAAATGAAGCATGGAAGAGTATTTTTTCGAAAATTAATATTCAAAATGGAAAGAATGCTTCCTTTGGTACTTGGTTGAATTCTGATGAATTAGGTATCTTAATGGGAATGCCAAGAAAAGAAATTTTGGGGGTCTCATCGCGTAATGCTGTGGAATATGGTGTTAATATTGATAGCCCTACAGACAATGAAATAAATAACAGTATTTTGCTTGGGAATTTAGTTCATTTAGGCGAGCAAAGAGAAAATAATATATATTTAAATAAAGAGTCTCTAAAAACACATACTTTTATATGTGGTGTTACAGGTACAGGTAAAACTACTACGTGTCAAAGTATATTATTAAATTCAAAATTGCCATTTTTAGTTATAGAACCTGCTAAGACCGAATATAGAGCTTTAACTAGAGAGTTAGATGATGTATATTATTTTACCCTAGGAAAACAAGATATATCACCATTCTTTCTAAATCCATTTGAGATATTCGAGGGTGAATCTATTACTAGTCGAGTTGATATGATTAAAGCTACTATGCAATCATCATTTGATATGGAAGCTGCTATGCCACAAATTATTGAAGCTGCTTCCTATGATGTATATAAGAAAAAAGGATGGAATATAAAGAATTCTCAATGGACTAATCCTGCTACTAATAAATTAGAGGATCCTTTTGTAGCAGATAGTTTTGCATTTCCGACCTTGAATGATTTTATTGAATCAATAGAAAGTGTAACCAAGGAACAAGGCTTTGGCGATAAGATGGAGGCTGAATACCTAGGATCTTTGAAAGCAAGATTGCAAGCATTACTTGTTGGGGCTAAAGGCATGATGCTAAATACTCCACGTAGTGTAGATTTTAAGAAATTGGTTACTCAGAAAGTTGTTATTGAACTAGAAGAGATTAAAGATGGTGCTGAGAAATCTTTAATTATGGGATTTATAATTACAAATTTACTTGAAGCTGTGAAATATCAATTCAATATAGATAATAAATTTCAACATATTACTTTAGTTGAGGAAGCACATAGACTTCTTAGTCGATATGAACCAGGTGATAGTCCAAATAAAAAAAGAGGTGTTGAAGTTTTTGCTGATATGTTGGCTGAAGTCAGAAAATATGGGGAATCATTAATAATTGTTGATCAAATTCCAAATAAGATGACTCCTGAAGTGCTAAAAAATACAAATACAAAAATTGTACATAAGATATTTGCACAAGATGATAAAGAAGCAATTGGTAATACAATGGCTTTGAATGATGACCAAAAGGGATATATGTCATATTTAGATAGAGGGAGAGCTATTGTTATTACCGAGGGGTGGAAGAAGCCTGCATTGGTTCAAATAAAGCAATATAGCTATACAACTGGTAAAGAAGAAATCAGCGCTGAGATTATTAAAACTAAGTCTATAAAATATTATCAAAATAATTATAAGAATGGTGTCTTACCAAATATTAGTTCGTTCAATAAAAACATAGTAGAGAAAGATATAAAGAACTACTTTATGTTTTCGGAGGACCGAGTATTTAATGATGTAACCATAATTAGTGAACTATTCTACGCATTAAATAATAAAGATACTCCGTTAGAACGTAAATATAGCCTTAATGAAATAATAGAAAATATTATAAAATCTCTTGTTAATAATAGAAGAGTTATCAAAGAATATATTGATACAGAATTATTAGGTAATTATATTAAATATCTTTTAGGGCGTTTATCAATTGGTATAAATTCAAAGGAAGAAGCAGTCATAAAAAAATTTATTACAGTTGTATATGATTATATTAGTAAATTAAGTGTTTATGAGTATACTTCTTTAGGTGGTAGAAATATATCTGAACTTACTGAAGCAGTAAATGATATTATTAATGAATGGTAATTATATATATAAGGAGTAAAGACATGGACTTATTAGGTTTAGTTGTTGATGGAGTTAAAGGTTTAGGATCTGTTGTAAGTAAAGTAGGTAAGGTAGCTGGTAATGCTATTACTAAGATATGTAATGTCGTTGGAACAGGATTATCTAAGTTAGGAGATATGATACCAGTAGCCGTAAAGGCATTAGCAAAAATTTGTCCAAAAGGGGGGAAATTTTTAACTAATATAACTAATTTGTTAGAGAAAACATTATCGCCTACTTTTGGGCCATTATCACCTATTATTGCAAATATTATTGTTGATGTAGCTACTCAAGTCCTTGTCAGTATATTGACACCTGTTGGTGAACAAGAGATGTCTATTGAAGAAGCTGAAGAATATGGTGCTTTAATAGAAGAGACTCAAAATCATTCTAACTGGAGTTCAACTACAGAGTTTGAAAGTGCAAGAGCGTATTATGAATATTTAAAAGCTAAGGCTGATGAAGATGGAGTTGTTATAAATCCTGCTGCCAAACTTTCTGTTGAATCTATTAAACGTAGAACTGTTGCAATGGGGGATTTATGGGATCGTGTTGAAAATAAAGAAGAAATTAAATTAACTCCAGAATTTTTGGCATTTGCTGGTCTTAGATTATTTACATCTGATCAAATGAAAGCGCTTATTTTAGCATCAAAAGAATTGGGTTTTGATACAGTTAAGTTTATGGAATTAAAAGATAATAAGCTTACAAAAGAAGAATCTGTCAAATTTAATGAAAGTATTGTTACCGCTTTACAAACTATAAAAGCATCTAAAGGCGAAAATCTATCAGAGGACGATGCTTATACTATTCTTGTTGATATGAAAAAAACTTTACATAATGAAAAGCTGGTTGATAGTTTAAAAAATCAATTAGAGTCATATGCTGATTTAGGTGATAAATTATTTAATGAAAAGCAATTAGATGATGAATTAAAAGATAATCATTAAATGGTTTGGTTCTGATAAAGGAAATATTATGAGTACAAATAATTTACTATCAGACTTTAAATCAAAATTTGGTAGAGAGTGTAAGGAGTATGCTCGAATTTCTTTAGCTAAAAAGTTTAATTGTAAAAATGCTCAAGAACAGGTCGTAAGAATTATGAAGATTCAAGACGATTTAGATGGATTTTCTGAGAAAATTTCTAATAAATTTGATCGTAAAGTTTTAGAATTTAATAAATGTAATATGAATGATATTGATCAAAATGAGTTAGATACTAATAAACTCGAAAGTTCTTTGAGTCATAAATATAAAGAAGTATATGATTTAAAGGAAAAAATTGATTTTAATAGACCTAAATTAGTTAAAATTCAAGGCATTATTAATATCAATCATGAGTTAAATATTTCTGAGGTTCAAAGTAGATTAGATAGTCTTATAACTGTTAACAAACAATTAACAAAAACGGATATTTATAAAAATTATCAATCTATTGATAGCTATGAAAAATTAAATGATATTCTTAGTGATATTTATAAATAATAATTGTAAGGATGAGATGTAGTGTTAAAAAAGATACTTTGTATTGTTATCGATAATAAATTACAATTTATTGTAAAAACAAAACGAGCTGGTTTTAAAGTACAAAAAATTAATGGTGACAATTATATTGAGGTTGATCAATATCTAGGAAAATTTGATGATTTTCGAGCTATATGGGAAAATTTTTGTGAGCAAGTTGGAATTTATGAAGATGTAGTTATTTCATCTGTTTTAGTAGTTGATAGTAAGTTGAAAAATCTTATAGAATTGTCAGAATATATTCTTAACAGATTGATTAATACGCATAATAAATTTATTTCTTCTAATTCAAAAATTGAGTGGACCAACTCTGAATTAGAAGAAATATTAACCACGATAAAGGATAGTATTCTTGATGATATTACAATTAGTGATGATTCTGTTAGCAATAATGATATTCCATTAAATATTCTTACATCTAGTAATACGTTGATAATAAATACTGATAAAAATCATAGTGAAACAAAATCAGTTGATATTAAAGCTGATACAAATGAATTATTAGATATGAATAAGAATAGTAAAAAAGAAAACTCCAATATAGCTATTAATCACGTTGAATGTTATTTAGATAACTACAAAAATGCTGTTGAAGAAGATGATCCAACTGATTTTATGTTATCTAGTAAGAGTATTTTAGATAGTATATCTGAAAAAGAGGAGTTAAAGTATTTAAAAGAAAAAACTAAGAATTTTAATCACAAGGTTAGATCTCCTAGATAAAAGTCTTATAGTTAAAAAAAGGGATAATACAAATTAGATGGAAAAAGAACAAAGTGTAAAAAATGAATCAGATTATTTATATGCTCTATGGAAATCTGAGAATAATAAATTAGAGGTAGATGGTACTACTATAATGCAATATTTTAGGGTACCAATAAAACAGCTAAAATATTGGTTAAAAAATATAGCACATCAAGAATTTAATAACTATATTATTGTTTTAAAAAAAGTATTTGAAGAAAAAATTATTTTCTTTAAGGATGATGGATTAGTATATTTTGCTATTGATAATAGATGCGTCCCATTAAAGGCAAATGATAGTAGCATTATTTTTTTTGAAAGTAATCGTAATGAGATTAATGTTGTAGTTGATAATGAACAATATTATGAGATACCAGATTTATCTACGGGCGGTAAAAGTAAATCTAGAGTGACTAGTGAAGATTTATCAAATATGGTTTCAATTGGAATAGATTTAAATCAATCTAATCTTCATAATATTTTTAGATGTATAAATCCACTACCATTATTAAAATTTTACACAGATAATCAAATTCCTTTACCATCTAATATGAATATACTTAATAATTGTAGGGTATTAGGATACTCTTCTATTTCTAATCTTGAATTAATAAATAATTCATTAGGTATTAGTTTAGAGTATACTAGTCAAAAAAATTCTCCAATACGTTCTAAAACTCCTTTTATTTTTATTCCTTCAAAAAGTCTTAATGATGCTTATTCCGGAGAAAATTTTTTGGGGTATGCACTTAATACATTCTCTGAGCCTACTCATATCGAATTGGCCGGTTTTTCCAGAATTTTTTATACAATTTTATCTAATGTTTTAAATAATATAGATGATAAGTTGCAAGTTAAACTTGAAGATTTAATTGAACCATCATTGAATATAATCAATAAAAAGATTGATGCCCTTAAACATATATCCGAATGTGTTGATATTTTTGGTGAAAATTGGGCTGATAAAGTATATCCTTATTATAAACAATACTTAAAAGAATGTGATAGAATACGTTCTAATATATCATCTTATAGTGACGATATAATTATCGATATAAATCGAGGACATTGGGAAGTATTTGAATCTTTTTATGAAGAATTAGATGAAAAGTCTTGGATAATTGAAGTTCCTAAAGATGAAACTCTAGTAGCACGGGATCCATTATGTGATGTTAATCATAGAGCAGTTTGTGGAATTGATTTTGGAACAAAAAGTACGGTAGTTGTGTGTCGTGATAAAGAGGAAGTCCTTCTTAGAATTGGAGCAGGAGAATTAATCAGTGAACCCCGGAGTGAGGATTATGAAAACCCAACGGTTATTCAACTGAAAAATTATGAATCTTTTAAGGCAGTATATGCTAATAAGTTAGGTCGACCATATACGTCTTGGGAAGATGTTTGTGTATCTCATCAAGCAGCAAATGCTATTTATAATAGTGACTTGAATAAAGTCTCTAATAAACGTTGCCTGTATTCAATCTTTAGTGAGTTAAAGCAATGGGCAAATTCAAAAGATAGAAAACAAATTTTACAAGATGAAACTGGTAATATAATACATTTAAATCCTTATTTATCTCTTAGCGATACTGATTTTGATCCTATAGAAATTTATGCTTATTATTTAGGTTTATATATTAATAATATGCATAGAGGGATTTATTTAAAATATTTACTATCATTTCCAGTTAATTATCCTAAAGCTGTAAGAATAAAGATTTTAGAGAGTTTTGAGCGAGGAATAAAAAAGTCACTACCAACAAGAGTACTTAATGATTCTGAGACAATGAAACGCTTTAAGATTACTTCTGGTGCTAGTGAACCAGCTGCATATGCAATTAGTGCGTTAAAAGAATATAAAGTAGAGCCTAAAGAAAATGAAATAAATAAAAAAGTTTCATATGGTGTATTTGATTTTGGCGGAGGTACTACTGATTTTGATTTTGGGATTGAATATATTCCAGAACACAAAAAATATAAGTTTCAAGTAGAACAATTAGGTAATGGTGGTGATGCATATCTAGGTGGTGAGAATCTTCTAAATATGCTAGCCTTTGAAGTATATAAACAAAATATACAGGTTATGAGGGATGCTAATATTCCCATTGTTATACCTGCTAAATGTCAAAGATTTGCTGGCTCAGAGTTATTAGTGAAAGAAGAAAAAGATGGGGATCAATTAGCTTATTTAAATTTAAAACTAATTGCAAATGAATTAAGAGCTTTGTGGGAAGAGGAAGTAGGATATCAATCTAAATATAATGAAGGCGCTAATATATTTAAATTATATTCTACCAATAATATTGAAAAAGATATTTCAGTTAGAATAGATATTGATTTCTTACAAGCTATTATTAGAAAAGAAATTAGTGATGGTATAGAGAACTTTATGAATGTTTATTATAAGGTTTATAAACAAAATCAATCTAAACTAACTAGGCCTCTTCATATACTTTTAGCTGGGAATTCTTGTAAGTCAAGAATTTTACAAGAAACATTTATTCTTAGAATTGTTTCAGAACTGGAGAACATGTCTAAAGAGATAGGTGATGATAAAGATTTATCAAATTTATTTAAGATTTATCCTCCATTAGACTCCACTTTTGATATTGAATACTTAAAAGAGTTATCTCAATTAAAAGATTTTAATTTACCATTGGAATCTTATATCTATTTTAAAGATAATGGAATGATAGAGAATTAAAATATATTATATATGTTCTTTATAGGAAGGGTTTTATGACTTCGATAGATCGAAAAAGAACTGGTAAAACCGGTGTTGCTTTTGGCTTGGTCCGTAGTCGTGATGGCGGTCGCGATGTTAACATTGTTAATTCCACACTTACTGAGTTAGCAGAAATACAGTTTCCTTTTTTGTTAGGAACTGAAGACAGAGACTACTGCTTTGAATGTATCATTGGTGAGGATATTGGATATAATGAATGGACACAATTCATACCATGTATTGGTAATGAGATTGAGTTGTTTTATACACGAGAAGCACGTGGTCATTCAAGAAATTTGCCTACGTCCCAAGTAGGCTGTGTTCTTCTATATGTTGAGGATGAAGATGTTAATGATGATGGTTATTTCTTTATAAGTAAAAAGACACCAGATACAATAGATTACATTGTTGCTGTACCGGAAGAGATTCAAAGTGGTAATTATCAACCTAAAAATATCTATTCTATTCAATTAAAGTGATTTGTCTAAGTTAGGGAGAATCAAATCATGTCAAGAAGTTTTCAAGTAAAATTTAGAATTAAATCTAACCCTAAATCAACAGCTCAAAATGGGGTAAATGCAACTACGGTTACTGCTTCTAATATGTGTGATGCACGTAATCAAGTAAAAGCACGTTATGCGAATAGTTTACATGGAATAGAAGTTATTTCTGTCGTTGAAAGATAAGAATATATTATGGCAAAATTCTACCCCACAATAATAAATAGTTTCCATGGTAGTGAAGGAGAGCGTCTCGTATACGAGGCGCTCTCTAAATTAAATAATGAATATGTCATTTTTCATTCTTATCGCTGGTTAGGTGAATTAAATCAACGTAGGAGTGAAGGTGAAGCAGATTTTGTTGTTTTACATCCTAAAAAAGGTATTTTATCTATAGAGGTAAAGGCTGGTGGGATTTCCTACCGTGATGGAAACTGGATTCAAACGAATCGAAATACAAAAGAAGAAAAAATTATAGATCCTTTGGGACAAGCTGCAGAGAGTCAATTTAGGATTCAGAACTATTTACGTAAACATTATAATGGACAAATGCCTGTTATTGGTCGAGCCGTATGGTTCCCATCTGTAGCTATTCATAATAAAGTTTCATTACCATTAGAAGTAAATAGAGAGATTGTTTTTGATGTAGATTCTTTACTTAATGTATCGGAATCTATGGATAAAGCTTTTAGCTATTGGAAATCTAATTTAGGATTTAGAGATTCTGAATTATCAGTTAATGATTTTCAGAACATGATTAAGACTTTAATGCCTACATTTAATATTGTTGAATCAGTTGCAAGTACAGCTCTTGAATCAACAAGAAGTTATATTCAGATGACGAAACAACAAGCATCTATACTGCATTTTTTACGTGAACAGCCAACGGCTGTTATACACGGACCAGCAGGGACAGGTAAAACCATGCTGGCTATTGAAAAGGCTAAAATGTTAGCTTCTGACGGTAAAAAAGTATTATATTTATGCTTTAATGAGTTCTTATTATCTTATGTGAAAGAGCATTATACTTGTGAGAATATAGTCTATCATAATATTAGATCATTAGCTGAAGAATTGATGCCTAATACTGAATATTCTATTTCAGAAATTATTCCTCAGTTTATAGAGTACTTTCAAAATGAATATGATGATCTTGAATGGTCATATGAAAATGTAGTCATTGATGAGGGACAAGATATTGATGAGCATATACTAGAACATATTTCTATGTTAGTAGATATGTTAGGCGGACATTATTATGTATTCTACGATAAAAACCAGTACATAATGATGCATAAGTCGACGCATTGGTTAGATACATATGGAGATTGTCGTCTTGTCTTGTATAAAAATTGTCGTAATACTGCTGAAATAGCAAAGACTGTAGGTACAACATTAAGTGATATAAAGAAAGACGCTTATATAAATGAATTGTCTGGGATAAAACCACTTGGATCGTTTTATAAGAATGAAAGTGAATTACGCAATATTGTAACCAAATTCGTTACAAAAATGATTCAAGATAAGGTAAGACCCGAAGACATTGTAATTCTTACTACAAGTAGTGTTCCTAACAGTATGTTGACAAATATTTCTGCTGTAAACGGAGTGTCTATATCTACAGAACCTAAGAAAAACTCCATTCTGTTTACATCAGTACGTAAATTTAAAGGTTTAGAAGCTAAAGCAGTTTTACTAATTGATGTTTTAGTTGGCCGTCTTACTAATGAATTACATAAACGATTGGTTTATGTAGGTTCATCACGTGCAAATACATATTTACAATTAGCGTTCTATGATAATGTACCTAATGAAGACTATAAGTCTATTTTAAATCATTTAGGTGTAAATGAAATCAATAGACCTAGTAAAGAATCTTTATTAGATACTTTTGGTCTCGATTTATTAAAATAATATTTCGATGCGTTATTTTTTACGCATGCTCTTTTGTACAATATACATGTAATCAGTTAGTTATTCTAATGTTGTTTTGTAGTATAGAGGTGTATTGTATGAAAACAGATGTTATTAAAGAAGCTATTGAAAAAGTTCAAAAGGAAGATCCTAAGTTATACCAGGATGTAGTAGAGTATGTTTCTTCTAATAGAAATAAAACTGGTGTACATCCGAAAGGTGTGTATCAAGAACATAGATGGCCCAATATTATAGGGCCTAGGCCTGGACCCTTTCCATATCCACGAAATCCATTAGAGAAAAATCCATTTGGTATATTTTTACCATTAGCAGGTTTGTATATGTTTTACAAGTTTGTTAGACGAATATGGAAATTATTACGAGGAAAGAATCAAGATATTTCCTTAGATGATATTATCAAGTATATGAATAATCTTAAATAATGTGTTGTATGGGAGAGGAATAATGGGGTCAAGAAAGTTAAAATTAGGAGATATCGTATTTTGCCAACGAAGTAATTTTTTCTTTGGTGATGTATATCAACATTATGGTGTATATGTAGGTTATCATAAAATTATCCACTATATAAAGGGGGATTCTCCACTAGATGGTAGAATTGCAGAGACTAGTATTGAAAAATTTTGTGACGGAGATACCTTATATATTGCCGAGGACGATAGTTTATTATCTATTTTCCAAGATGCAGATGTAGCCGCAAGTTTTTATGGTCCGCGTAAAACTGTACAACGTGCTAAATCTATGATTGGTAAAGGTGACTATAGTTTGTTTAATCATAATTGTGAACATTTTGCTATTTGGTGTAAAACAGGCCTTACAGAATCAACACAACTTAGTATAGAGGGATTGGCAGCTAGATTTCTTAGACCTAAATGGGGACCATTGAAATGGTTAGCTAATGAAATTTGGCGTGTTGAGGCAGAGTATTAGTAATAATTATAAGGAACTAGCAATACAGTAAAATATGTGTTGCTAGTTCTAACTTTCCTAAAAACAAAATATTTTAAAAATAATTATTGACACACACGGATGCGTGTATTATAATTGCATCATAAGGTGAGTTGAATCACCAACATGTAGAACAGAAAGACTTAGGTTCTAACAGCAATCCTATAACATAAAAAACTTGATTAAGATGAGTATAGAATCTAGTATAATTTAATAGTTATCGTTCATAAACGATTCATAAGGTTAGACACAAGCAGCAATCCATTGATTAAATAACCAGAAAAAGTGATTTTGGAGACCTTTTGGTCTAGAGTATCGTGTCTAGTAAACCTTAGCCTCAGTGAGGTTAGTAATTGTCTTGAACTTTGTATTGTAGCCGCTTACGGTTGTCTTGTTTATTTTGCTTTCAAAATTTACGTTGTGATAATCTAGAGCGGTTTTTTATATGCTAAGGAGATAGGAACTATGAATACATTTATGAACGCTTTAACAAATAATGAAAAATCTTATACTGCGAATGATGGTACAGCATATCGTACAAGTGGTAGCTCTTTGATGGACCTTAATTTCTCTGTGCCTGCATTGCGTCAGGCTGCTGTTGATTTCTATGGTAAAAGTAAACATAACAGTCATTTTTATAGTAATGATCGTACTATGGATGCTGTAGAGGCGTTACGTCTATTCATTACATCCTATGAGGAAGATCCTCTTTATACTATGAAATGGCTTATGTATGCACGCCATATTAAGCTAGGTCTTGGCGAGCGAGATATATTCCGTATGATGCTCACTAAAATAGGTGATTTACATCCAGAGATGGCATTGCAGTTTATCATCGGCACTGAATTGTGGAACTATGGTCGTTGGGATGATGTGTTACGCATTTTCTTTGATACGACGAGCACTATCTTACATGATGGACTAGGAGAGTTAATTGTGAACCAGTTTAGACGTGATATTATAGGTTGTGGACTTGGTGATTCCATAAGTTTATTAGCTAAATGGATGCCCTCCAATAATACATCCTCTAAGGAGAAGCGTTCTGAGGCAGTTATTTTGCAATCCTTGTTACATTTAAGTGCACGTGAATACCGCAAAACCTTGTCTAGGTTACGCGAATATTTAGCGGTTGTGGATAGAAAGGCATCCCTTAACCAATGGAATGATATTAATTATAATCATGTGCCATCAAAGGCAAATCTTAAATATCGTAATGCTTTCTTAAAACATGATGAAGAACGTCGCCAGGTGTATCTTGCATCATTAGAAAAGGGAGACGACTCAGTTAAGATTAATGCGAACTCTATGTTCTTGTATGATATTGTGCAAGCATACGTAAAGGCGGATAGTTGCTGGGACAGTAGTCTAAATCCATATGACGAAACATTAGAGCAATTATGGAATGCCCAAGAATCTCCTAAGGATTATGACGATATCTTAGTTATACGCGACGGGTCTGGATCTATGGGGGCAAAACTATCTGGTAATAGTTCCGTCACCGCACTTAGCGTAGCAGATTCGATTGCATTGTACTGTGTGCAACATAATAAGAATGAATCCTTTAAAAATCGCTTCATTACCTTTAGCAATCGGCCTCAAATGGTAGATATTTCAATGTGTCAAACATTACGAGATAAGCTAAGACGATTGCATCGCTTTGACGATTATAGCAATACGGATATAGAGGCAACCTTTGACTTAATTCTTGATACGGCTGTTAAAAATCATCTGCCTCAAGATGAGTTACCTTCATCGTGCCTTATCATTTCAGATATGCAGTTTGATCAGGCTACAGCTCATGATGATAATACAACTGTTATCGAATCGTGTCGCCAGAAATTTGAATCCCTTGGATATACTATGCCACGACTTATTTTCTGGAACGTATCTGTGTACGCACATAATACTATTCCTGTTCAAATGCATCCAAGCGGTGTTATTCTCGTATCTGGTTTCTCTAAATCTATCGTAGATATGGTGGTGTCTAGAGAACTCAATCCTGAAACGGCACTCAAAGCTGAGCTAGATGCAAAGTGTAGTATTGTAGATACAGTACTACAAGACTATGTAAAGGTAGCGTAATATTTATATAATTTTGTTTCATAAGGTTCTTATTAGTCTGGTTATTGACTAGTAGGACCTTATTTTTGTGTACATAATTTGTGCTATAATGAAGAGTAGGTTTTATAAGGTAATAATCATTTTATATACGAGGAATCATATATGGCAATTAGTAAAGAGATACAAAAATCTAGCGAAATGAAATTTGATGGTAAATTAATTAAAGTTACTTATGATATAGCCGATGTTAATGGTAATGAAGCATGGCGTGAGGTTGTTCATCATCCTGGTGCAACAGCTATTGTAGTTGTTACAGAAGATAATAAGATTGTAATGGAGCGTCAGTTCCGTTATGCTTTGCAACAGCCTTTGCTTGAAATTCCAGCAGGTAAACTAGATCCTAATGAAGAGCCTCTTAACTGTGCGAAACGTGAGTTAGCAGAGGAAACAGGTTATCGTGCCAATCAATGGATTCCGTTGGGCACAATTGCTACAAGTCCTGGTTTCTGTAACGAAGTATTACATTTATACTTAGCAAAAGATCTTACTATGGGTGAAACTAATTGGGATCCAGATGAATACGTTGAGCTTGAGTATTTTACTTTACCTGAATTATTAGATGCTATTAAGAATGAACAAATTAAGGATAGTAAATCCTTAGCAGCTCTAATGTTAGCTATGCCTTATCTTAAGTAGCACTTTATTTTCATAATTATATATAGTATAATTAATACATAAAGAGAGCCAAATAACGTGCCGTTAGCGTTAGGCTCATCTAAAATACGGAAATTTGATGATGCCTAACGTGTTGAGGTGGTAGGATACCTCATACGTTAGGCGTTTTTATTATTATTTACGGCTATTAAAAAATATCGTAATCATAATAGTAATGATTGCTACTATAGCATGGATTATTCTGCTTGAGTATTACAATAGGAGTACTTATGTATAAAAGAATTATTTTATTAGTTATGGACTCTGTTGGTATCGGTCACGCTGCTGATGCTGCGAAGTTTGGTGATGAAGGTTCCAATACATTAGGCCATATTGAATCAGTGGCAGGCCAGATTCATTGTCCTAATTTAAAATCTCTTGGCTTAGGTCGCATTGCTGATATTTCTGATGATGGTGAAAGTATCAAAGGTGCCTTTGGCCGCATGGCAGAGCTCAGTACTGGTAAAGATACGACTAGTGGTCATTGGGAGATGATGGGGCATCCCGTTACCGTTCCATTCCCAACTTTTTACGAAGGTTTTCCTAAGGAATTGATGGATACTTTCACAAAGGAAACAGGCTATGGTTATCTTGGCAATGAAGTAGCATCTGGTACAGAAATTATTGAACGTCTAGGGGTTGAACATATTAAAACCGGAAGACCTATTGTATATACATCAGCAGATTCGGTATTTCAGATTGCGGCCCATGAAGATGTCATTCCTCTAGATGAGCTATATCGTATATGCCAAATTACCCGTGATAAGGTATGTATCGGTGATTACTATGTAGGCCGTATCATCGCACGCCCATTCGTAGGGGAACTTGGCAGTTTCGTACGTACCTCAAATCGTCATGATTATAGTCGTATGCCTGAGAAAAAAATGGTACAACAAGAGTTACAAGATGCGGATGTTCCAACTGTAGCAGTCGGTAAAATTGGAGATATTTATGCCCATGTAGGATGGGATGAAAGCTATCCTACAAAATCTAATGCTCATGGCATGAATATGGTTCCATACTTACTTGGTTCCTCCTTTGAGCATGGTCTCATGATGGTTAACCTCGTTGAATTTGATAGTCTTTATGGTCATCGCAGAAATGTGGAAGGTTATAAACGTGCTATTGAAGACTTTGATTACCAACTTGGTGGGTTAATACCAATGCTCAATGATGATGATTTATTGCTTATCACTGCGGACCATGGCAATGATCCAACATGGAAGGGGACAGATCACACTCGTGAATTAGTACCTATACTTGGATATAGTCCAAGAATGAATGGGCCTATAGACCTAGGCGATAGAAAAAGCTTTGCAGATATTGGGGAAACCATTTTGGAAAACTTTGGCTTAAAACAATGGGCCATTGGTACATCGTTTTTGGAGAAACTTAGTAAATAATTTTCTCATATGTTTTTTGTATAATTAGGTTTAGAATACTAGATTACTATCTATATACGACAATAATATAATTTCAACATAACAAAGATAATATGCTATATATGAGATACTACCAGTTAAAAATAAATACTTTTAACTGGTAGTATCTTTAAAATAGTTAGTTACATCATAAAGAACGACCAACTTAAGTACATCATAAGTTGGTCGTTTTTTTAATTTATAGAAGTATATTTCTTATTTAATTATAGCAAGCCTTTACGCTCCATCATTTCTTTTATATTTAGTAAGGTGGATTTACAAACTACATCATATTCTAGTGTACTCAAGAAATCTGCAAATTTTCTATCATCTTCGTTTTTACAGTTTTCATAAGGAATTTTACCATTTTGTTGATATGGTTCTAGAATCCGATTTCGACGGTGCTTCCAAGTATTGTAATAAGGTCCTTTAAATTTTGTCATAAAGCCATTGCTATCGACTAATACAAATCCTTCAGACTCATGATCTGAATTAAGTTCCTTATTTATGATGCTATTTAGTTCGTCCATTGTATTAACTTGTTGAATTGTTTTTACAATAGATATTAACTGAGTGTCATATTTCATAAGGATGGATTCTAGTTCTGCTAACCTCTCCCTAGAGAACGATACATCAATATGCTTGCCATTTACATCTAACGTATTTTGAATCATATCAAGTACATAAAGATGATCTTGGTCATATTTAATAATATGTGTATCTTCTTGGCTGATGACTTCGAACATCATAGAACAGCTATTACATTTTAATAACTCTTTGATTTCTTCTTGTAAATTTGTAGGTAATTTTTTGAATAAATTTTTAAATAAATCTACGTGCATACCTTCTGTAGTAGATTTAGAAGCAAAGACTAATTCATCATTAATGACACCAAGAATAGCGAGGTATCCATTTTCTTTAGTTCGAATTTCTACAGGGAATGCGAGTGTATTAGCTAAATTATTTAGTTCGGTTTCAGGTCGTTCGTTGAGATTAAAGAATTTATTATAACTACGTAGTTTCACATCTCCTGTTATGCGATCCACAAATAATCCTCGAGCTTGTACCGTGCTTTCATTCCATAATCGTTTGTGGAATACACGTGAGGTAAAGTTCAAGGAATATAGGTTAGGGGAGCATTTTTTTACTTTTACTAATTTAGAATTACCTATGATATTTATATCCTCATTTTGTGTAAATATGACATGCTGCGTCATATTTTGATATTCATGACGCATATAATCTTTATCGTAGATATCATTTTTTATGCCATTTTTAGTAAAAGTATCTGCAGTAATATCAATGTATTTGAGCTCTCCACCAAATTCTACCTCTCCTTCTAAGCAGAAGGAATATTTACCATCCGGAACACCGCGATGACCATGAATTTGAATAAAGTCCTGACACATTCCTTTTTCATAATTTGTATCATATATTTTAGCAATATCTGTTTCGTAAGCTCCGAATCCATTAATAAAGGTAGAGGTTGCTATAAAGGTCATGTTAGGTACATAGGAGAGACCACCATGGGAGACTAAATATTTCTTGCCATGAAAGTTAAATGGATAGCATTGACGAAGTGATTTATAGAAGAGACGTAACTCTCGCTGAAGAGAATCAATTTCTTTTTTTGTCATATCTTTTATGATAGGTGCTACTACTTCTTTCATAAAGCGTTTAGAACGATCTAAATTTGTATTGAATGCAAAGTTTGCGATATGTCGTTCGTGATTACCTTCTAACATAATCGTATTAGGCAATGTACTAAGACGCATCATTTCGTACATCATTTCTTTATTTTCAATACCGCGTTCTAAATAGTCACCACAAAAGATATATAATGTTTTTTCATCCCATGGAGTGATAGCTTGTTGTAATGCCGTGTAACAACCGTGAATATCACCGATGATACGCACTCGTTCATATCGATTCGTTAAATTTACAGTAAAGTAATTGTTGATTTCATCGATAGAATTTATTTTCCTACAAAACTTTGGTAATGTAGTTGTTTTAATCATCTTGTGCATACGGTGTATAACTTGCTCAGGTACTCGTTTGTAATCTGTTCGTGTAGCATTACGAGCTAAACATTCTTCTAATGATGTATCTGGTTCGTAGTAATATACAGTATATTTATATTTGTTAAGCAAATCTTTATATGTATTAACAGCTTTAGATGTAGTGTGAGTAGCATCTAAAACGACAAAGTCGCCATTGCTCATTCGTTTTTCTAAACAATCTAGGAGGAGCTCCCAAGCCGGACCATTATCCTCTTGTGAAATATACCAGCCGTTTTCACCAAGGGAAGGGCTGCGTAATAGCATACGGAAATGATCGGCTTCTAAGGTGTAAGCCTCAAGATTGTTGTCACGAATCCACTGAGACTTACCACTAGCAGGAGCACCACGCATTAATAATAGTGTTCTCATAGTAATAGTCCTCTAATCTGCCCATAGGGCGTAATAAAATATAACTGTATAAAAAACGAAAAGATTATTATTGAAAATAGGAAAAAGGGCATAAAAAAACAGTCTCAACGGATATCCGAGAGACTGTCTTACTTGCTTTTAAAATTATAAAGCGTTTACTTTAGCTGCAAGGTTGGATTTTTTGCGAGCTGCAGTGTTTTTATGAAGTACACCTTTGGAGGCTGCTTTATCAATTACGCTAGTAGCATGAACAAGTGCTTGTTTTGCTTCTTCTACTGCGCCTGCTTGAACAGCTTCTACGGTTTTACGACTTGCTGTACGGATTTGAGATTTTACAGCGGCGTTTTTCGCACGACGTTCAGCATCCGTTTTTACGCTTCTAATACTGGATTTAATGTTTGGCAATTGAGTCACCTCCTTAAAAATCGTTTCTTATACCTGAATGATTATATCATACCATATATTGATACGCAAGGACTTTTCAGCCCAATATTTTCCTTATTGGTATGAAGTATAAAACATTTTCTACTGTTCTTTAACTATACCATATAAGCGTATTTTATGAAATCAATATTATTAATATATTTGCTAGTGTTGTAATAAGTTAATTATTTTGATTTTAAAAGCTAGTTAGTTCCTTTATGTTATAATAAAGGGTAGAAATAAGTGAGGTGTCTTATGAAAAAATTAATGATTATAGATGGTAGTAGTTTGTTATTCCGTGCATTTTTTGCATTACCACCGTTGAAGTCTGCTTTGGGAACTCCAACGAATGCAGTGTACGGTTTTTTAACAATGCTCATCAAATTGTATGAAGAAATCAATCCTGATTATATTGTAGTAGCTTTTGATAAAGGTCGTCAGACGTTCCGTACAGAAATGTATAGCGAATATAAAGGTAATCGTCCAGATGCACCAGAGGATTTACGACCTCAATTTAGCCTTATTCAAGATGTGTTAAAAGCATTAGGGATTTGTGTTATCGAGGAAGAAGGTTTTGAAGGGGACGATATTCTAGGATCATTAAGTAAGAAATTCGGAGCTCCCGAGATGGCTGTTCAAATTATTACTGGTGACCGCGATAACTTACAGCTTGTAACAGAGCACAGTCATGTGTTCTTAACTAAAAAAGGTATTTCTGACATGTTAGAGGTTACTTTAGATAACATGGAGGAACTCTATGGTTATGGTCCTGATAAGGTTATCGAAATGAAAGCTCTTATGGGTGACTCTTCTGATAACATTCCAGGTGTACCAGGTGTAGGTGAAAAAACGGCCCTTAAATTGATTACTGAATACGGTAATCTTGAGTCCGTATATGATCATATTGAAGATATTTCTGGTAAGAAATTAAAAGAGCGACTTGTAGAAAATAAAGACTTAGCGTTCTTGTCTCGTGAGTTAGCAACTATCAAAACAGATATGGATTTATCCTATAAGGTAGAAGATTTTGTACAGAATTTCCATACCTCAGAAGTACAGCCTTTATTCGAAACTCTTGGGTTTACTAAATTAACGCCTCGTATTGTACAAGTAATGGGTGGAGAGGAAGCCAATTTTGGTGATCCTGGTTCTTTATTTGCTCCACAAGAGGAAATTTCTCTAGATGATTTAGCAGATGTTAAGGCTTTAACCTCTGAGTTCTATACAGATAAAACGGTGGCAATACATGTTGTACTCGATGGTAAAACTCCGTTCAGAACAGTAACGAATACGTATTTATTCAATGGTGATACTATCGTAAAAACAGATGATACTAAAGCTGTATTAGCCGTTTTACAAGGGGCAAAGGCGATTGTTACGACTCAAACAAAAGAATTAATAGAAGCATTAGGTGAAGAGTCGCCAGCCGAGATTTCTTTATTTAATGAAGATAAAACAGCTCGTGTTCATGATATGTCCCTTCTTGCGTACTTGTTAGATCCTACGCGTACTAACTATGGTTATCTATATTTAACGGAACGTTTCTCTGTGCCAAGCATTGCTAGTGGCAGTGTAGATGTAGAATGCGTATCTATGGTAAAAGCATTACTCGCTATGAACGATGTAGCTTGTGAATCTGCTCGCCGTGAAGAGTTATGGTCTTTATATGAAACGATTGAGTTACCATTGATTCATACCTTAGTTGTAATGGAGAAAAATGGTATATATATTGATACAAATAAGCTGGCTGAAACGACAGCTCGATTTAAAGATGAATTAGCTCAAGTACAACAAGAGATTTATGATTTGGCAGGTGAAACTTTCAATATTAACTCTCCTAAACAGCTAGGTGTTATTTTATTCGAAAAGATGAACTTACCAGTTATTAAGAAGACTAAGACTGGATATTCTACAGATGCTGAAGTACTTGATATGCTACGTAATGAGAGTCCAATCGTGGAAAAAATCTTGGCATACCGTTCTGTAGCAAAATTAGTATCTACCTATTGTGAAGGCTTGGCAGTTCTTATTAATGATAAGACTAAGCGTATTCATACGACCTTTAATCAAATGGTTACGGCTACAGGACGTCTTAGCTCTTCTGACCCTAACTTACAAAATATTCCTGTCCGTACTGAAAAAGGCCGTGAAATTCGTGCCTTATTCTATCCAGGTGCAGGGTACGACACATTAGTTAGTGCCGATTACTCTCAAATTGAGTTGCGCATTTTAGCGCATCTATCTGGCGATGAAGCGTTAATTAAAGCTTTCGTTGATGGTAAGGATATTCACCGTTTTACTGCGGCGGAGGTACTAGGTAAATCTCAAGAGGACGTAACGAGCGAAGAGCGTTCTCATGCAAAGGCGATTAACTTTGGTATTATTTATGGTATTTCCGACTTTGGCTTATCTCGCGACCTCGGTATTACACGAGCTGAAGCTAAGAATTATATAGACTTATACTTTAGTCGTTATCCTAAGGTTAAAGAATATATGGATCGTATGGTTCAGGAGGCCCATGAAACTGGTAAGGTTAGAACTATGTTCGGCCGTCAACGTGAATTGCCAGATATTAATAGCCGCAACTTTAACCGTCGCTCTTTTGCTGAACGTACGGCGATGAATACACCAATTCAAGGTACAGCAGCAGATATTATTAAGTTGGCAATGAACCAAGTTGAGCAAAAGTTAGAAGAAGGAAACTTTAAATCTCGACTTTTATTACAAGTACATGACGAACTTGTATTAGAAGTGGTGAATGATGAATTAGAGGGTATCGAAGAATTATTACGTTCTACCATGCAATCCGTCGTAGAATTACATGTTCCTCTAATTGTAGATGTGCATCATGCTGAGAACTGGGCATTGGTAAAATAGTTTACATAATATTAAGTGTTGGAAGGTATGTATGTTTAAGATAGGCTTAACTGGTGGTATTGCATCAGGTAAAAGTACCGTCCTTACCTATTTTAAGGACAAAGGAATACCCTGCATCGACGCTGACATTGTAGCTCGTGAGGTAGTTGAACCAGGTACTGAAGGTTTACAAGCCATTGTGGATACCTTTGGTTCTAATGTTCTTCATGATGATGGCACACTAAACCGTGAAGCGCTTGGTGCAATAGTCTTTCACAATGAAGAGAAACGACAATTATTAAATGGCTGTTTAAAAATACATATTCGCAATCGTATTTTAGAACTAACATCTCAATATGAAAAGGCTAATACTCCAGTTTTAATCTATGATATACCATTACTCATTGAAGGAGAATGGTATGCCATGATGGATGAGGTGTGGCTCGTATATGTGAATGAAAGAACTCAAATCGAACGTTTAATGAGTCGTAATGGATATACCAAAGAGGATGCTCTTGCGCGCATAAATAGTCAGATGCGCCTTGATGACAAGCGTTCCTATGCAGATGTAATAATTGATAATAATGGTACACTTTTTGATTTAACTGCTCAATTGAATACTATTTGGGGCGAGCGTATTGAGTCAGTTTTGCAAAAATAAAAATGATTGTTTGTTATGTACCAAATTTTGTATATAAAAAATAGTATTAAATGGTATAATAAGCCCATGTAATTTAATATCATATTGTCTATCATTTTTTTATATGCTAGATAATGGTAAATGTTATAGTAATTATATGTAGAAAGGGGGATATATGAAACGTGCAACGGCAACGGCGCTGTCTTGCGTCGTACTTGGATGGTTTTATTTTACACATCTAGATGATCCTTTGGCGCGTCAAACCGCGTATCCCTTTAACTATAGAGATGTAGTGATGGCTGCCGCTGAGAAGGAACAGGTTCCACCGTCCTTAGTAGCTAGTGTTATCTTAGCTGAAAGTAAATATAAGAATACTGCGGAATCTGAAACTGGAGCTCTTGGATTGATGCAACTTATGCCAGATACAGCGCGATGGGTAGCTCAACAAGTTGGACATGGTAACTATACAGACCGCCAGTTAAAAGAGCCTGAAACTAATATTGAGTTAGGAACATGGTATTTAGGTCATTTGTTAAAGGAATTTAATGGTGATGAGGTACAAGCGTTAGCTGCGTATAATGCGGGACGCGGTCATGTGGAATCTTGGCTCAATGAAAATAAATGGAATGGCATGGTTGATACTATACCTTTCCCTGAAACGCGTAGCTATGTAAAAGCTGTGTTGCAGTATCAAGAGAAATATGAGGCATTATATGGAAACGATTATTGAAGATTGTAAAGCGTTAGATTACTCATGGCTGCCTCAGCAGATTGAGGGGTTTACCTTAGTGGTATCCAATGAATCTGATTACACTTCGCTACTTGAACGACTTACAGCCGGTGAAGAGGTATTAAAGGTACCTATTTTCCATTATCAAAATGATTTGGGGTGGCGATGGTCTGCCTTATATGATAAAGAGGTAGAGGACTATACGGTTCATATTGAAATGCCACTTTTTTCCTTTGTGGATATTTCGTTTGTGCGTGCTGATTTAGAATCGTTCTGGAAGGGGTTACAAGATCGTTGTGTCAAAGGTTTAACTAATATGTTAATTGAGCCAGCGAATAACTTTACCTTTACATACCGTCGCCGAGGCATACCTGATTGGGATTTTTCCGAGGTCATGCCTAAAGAATTGGAAGGCTTTATATGTGATGTTGATCCAGCTCATGGGATTCGAATGATTAATGGGTCTTTTATTATCGGTGAGTATCGTAAGATGGATGAATGTACCGGATTATTGCTATATTATAACGAATTGCGTGATGAATATTTTGCAGAGCTTCGTTATAAAAACTATCCTGAAATAGACCATCATCTAGATGCTAAAAATTTAGATGATTTAACATCTGTTCTTCGTGAGCATTTAGGTCCTATATTAAAAGGGCTAAATGAGCGCGTTGACTAATAATTGTAAAATGTGACTATGCTATTGTTTTAGTTGTTTTATATTTATATGAAATAATCTAAGTGGGAATATTTGGTCAAAGCCCATAAGAAAGCGTAGAATTTGTATATACACAGTAAATGTGATATACTATATATGACTTTTATATAAATCTTTTAAAAGAGTGGGCTTATGTCCACTCTTTCATTTATGATTAGCCTAATTTTAAGGTGTTTGTAATCAAGAGATATATACAAGATGTAGTAATAAAGGAGGCGATGGCTATGAAGAGAGAAGCAGTAGAGGAATTTGTATCCTCTGTAGTTGAAGGTATTATAGCCGGCACCGAAATGGAACTGGTCGATGTAGATTATGTTCGTGAACGCGATTGGTATTTGCGTGTCTATCTCGACAAGCCAGGTGGTGTAGATTTGGATGACTGTCAGTTGGTTAGCGAAAAACTAAGTGCTGTCCTCGACGAAAAAGATCCAATTACGGAAAACTATTTATTGGAAGTATCTTCTCCAGGCCTAGATCGAGTTCTTAAGAAGGATAAGGATTTGGTTCGCTATAATGGTCGTGAGGTTGATATTCAGCTATTTAAACCTGTTAATGGCAGTAAACAATTTACTGGAGAATTACAAGGTTTTACAGACACAACTATCGATTTTACTATCAATGGTGAAAACATGACATTCGAACGGTCTGCCATTGCACAAATTCGATTACATCTTGATTTTTAATATATGGAGGCATACGAGTGAGTCAAGAATTAATTCAAGCGGTAATGGTGCTTACAAAGCAAAAAGGTTTTGCTCCTGAGGTTATTTTTGAATCCTTAGAGGCTGCATTGTTGCAAGCATATCGCAAAGAACCAACATCTAATCCAGATGCGTACGTTGTGATTAACCGTGAAACAGGCGTTTATAAAGTAATGGCAAAAAAACAAGTGGTGGAAACTGTAGAATTGCCAGAAACAGAAATCAGCTTATTAGAAGCTCGCAAAATTGATAAACGTTTTGAAATTGGTGACGTAGTAGAAGTAGATGTTACTCCAGCTAACTTTGGCCGTAGTGCTGCCCATACTGCAAAACAAATGCTTATTCAACGTTTGAAAGAGGCTGAACGCAGCGTAGTATACGAAGAGTACTATAGTCGTGAAGGCGATATCATCACTGGCGTTATTACACGTGTAGAAGGTAAAAATGTATTTATCGACTTAGGTAAAACTGAAGCAATTTTACCTCCAACAGAACAAATTGCTAGCGAAACATATCGTGAAGGGGATCGCATTAAATGCTATATCGTAGAGGTTAAGAAAACTACGAAAGGCCCTCAAATCATGATTTCCCGTACACATCCTGGACTATTAAAACGTCTCTTTGAATTAGAAGTACCAGAAATTTATGAAGGCGTGGTTGAGCTCAAATCTGTAGCTCGTGAGCCTGGTATGCGTTCTAAAATCGCTGTATATAGCCGCGATGAAAATGTTGACCCAGTAGGTGCTTGCGTAGGTCCTAAAGGTCAACGTGTACAACATATCGTTGATGAATTGCACGATGAAAAAATTGATATCGTTAAATGGGATGAAGATCCAGCAATTTATATCGCTAACTCTTTGAGTCCAGCTAAAGTTGTTTCTGTTGATGTAAGTGAAGAAGAAAAATCCTCTTACGTTGTAGTTCCTGATTATCAATTATCCTTGGCAATTGGTAAAGCAGGTCAAAATGCTCGATTGGCAGCTAAATTAACTAATTGGAAAATCGATATTAAGAGTGAAACTCAAGCAGCTGAAGAACCTTTTGCAGGTTTTGGCAATGCTGAGGACGGTGAATAGTCATGAAACCGAAATCCCAACCTATGCGCACATGCGTAGGATGTGGTGAGCCTAAGGCAAAACGTGAATTGATTCGCGTAGCCTTAAGTCCAGATGGCAATATCAATATTGACCGCACTGGAAAAGCACCGGGACGTGGAGCGTATTTATGCGAATCCATGTCATGCTTTGAGCAAGCCTATAAGGCTAAGCGATTAGAACGGTCATTAAAGCATAGTGTATCGAAAGAAATATACGAAGCATTACAACGTGATTTACAAGAGAATGAGTAGTCACTGATATACATGAATGAAGATAAAATTTTAAATCTCTTAGGATTAGCACAACGAGCTGGCAAGGTTATTTCTGGTGATTTTATCGTAGAAAAAGCTATGAAGAGAAAGGAACCAAAACTAGTCCTTCTCGCTAGTGATTGTGCATCCAACAATGAAAAGAAATATACTCAATTAGCAGAAACACATCATATCCCACTTCGTAGCATTGGCACTAAAGATACTTTAGGAACTGCTATCGGTAAAGAAGTTAGGGTTGTAGTCGCAGTACTAGATGATGGATTTGCAAAGGCGTTACTAAAAGAGATTGATCGATAATAAGGGGGTATGTAGATGTCCAAAAAGCGCGTTCATGAAATCGCCAAAGAGTTTGGCGTAGAAAGTAAGCAGGTCATTTCTATCTTGCAACAACATAATATTAATGTTACAAAAGCAGTAAATTCTGTAGATGATTCCGGTTATGATATTGTTAAAAAACAATTAGGTAAGAAATCTGAAGCTCCTCAATCTACACAAAAGGTAGAACAAAAATCTGCTCCAACAGCAGCACATAAACAAGCGGCTGCACCACATAAACAACAAAATCCAAATCGAACTAACGAACATAAAAAGGATAACTATAAACAAGGTGGTCAAAAACAAGACGATCAATCTAAACAAAACGACCACAAAAAGGGCAATGTACGTCATGTACAAATCTCTGAACCTACACGTAAATCCGAAGGTAACCAACAATCTGGTGACCGCGCTAACAACCGCCCTAACAACAACCGCAATAATGATAATCGCAATAACGGTCGTCCTAATGATGCCCGTAACAACGATAATCGCAATAACGACAATCGAAACAATGATAATCGTAATTCTAATAACAATGATCGTCGTAACAAGAAAAATAAGAAAGGTGGCAATAACCGCCCACAATCCTTGTTATCTACATCTATGCAAAAGAAAAAGAATCGCGTAAAACATCGTAACGAACAATATTTACAACAAAAAGCTGAGGCTGAACGTAAGGCTGAAGCAGCGATTGCTACAGAAATCGAATTGTCTGGTCCTTTAACTGTTAAGGAACTAGCTGAAAAAATGGGCCGTGAAGTATCTGAAATCATCAAAAAATTGATGCTTTTAGGTGTTATGGCTAGCATTAACCAAGAGGTTGATGTTGATACAGCTACAATCGTAGCTGAAGAATTTGGTGTAACTGTAACTGAAGTAGAACCTGAAGAAGATCCTACTGATATTATTGAAATTGAAGATGCACCAGAAACATTGAAACCTCGTCCACCAGTAGTAACTATCATGGGCCACGTTGACCATGGTAAAACATCCTTGTTGGACGTAATTCGTCAAACTAATGTAACAGCTGGCGAAGCAGGTGGTATCACTCAACATATCGGTGCCTACCAAGTTCGTTACAACGATAATAAAATTACATTCCTTGATACTCCAGGCCATGAAGCGTTTACAGCTATGCGTCTTCGCGGTGCTAAATCTACAGATATCGCAGTTCTTGTTGTAGCTGCTGATGATGGCGTAATGCCTCAAACAATTGAAGCCATAAACCATGCTAAATCTGCAGATGTACCAATTATTGTTGCTATCAACAAAATGGATAAACCAGGTGCTAACCCAGACCATGTTAAACAACAATTGTCTGAACATGGCCTTTTACCAGAAGAATGGGGCGGCGATGTGATCATGGTTCCAGTATCTGCTAAACAAAAACAAGGTATTGACGACTTGCTCGAAAATATCTTGCTCGTAGCAGAAGTTATGGAATTAAAAGCGAATCCTAACCGTAAAGCTTATGGCGTAGTTATCGAGGCTCAACTTGATAAAGGTCGTGGTGCTGTATGTACAGTATTGGTACAAAAAGGTTCCCTTCGCGTAGGTGACACTGTACTTGCTGGTACTGCATATGGTAAGGTGCGTGCTATGACAAATGAACGTGGCGAAAAGGTAAAAGTAGCTCGTCCATCTATGCCAGTGGAAATCTTGGGCTTCTCCGAAGTGCCACAAGCTGGCGAAATCATCAATGGTATGGATGATAATGAAGCACGTGCTATTGCAGAAAAACGTATTGCAAAACAACGTGTACAAGAATTACAAGCAACTCATAAGGTTACATTGGATGATATCTTCAATCAAATTCAACAAGGTGAATTAAAAGATCTTAATATCATCATTAAAGCTGACGTTCAAGGTTCTGTAGAAGCATTACGTCAATCCTTAGAAGGCATTAAAAATCCAGAAGTACGTATTGTTATCGTTCATGCTGCAGTAGGTGCTATCAACGAATCCGATATTATGTTGGCTTCTGCATCTAATGCTATCGTTATGGGCTTCAACGTACGTCCTGATGCTAATGTTCGTCGTGCTGCAGAAAATGAAAAAGTTGACCTTCGTACATATCGCGTAATTTACGATGCTATCAATGACGTTGAATCCGCGATGCGTGGTATGTTAGCTCCTCAATTCAAAGAGGTTGTCGTTGGTCGTGCAGAGGTGCGTCAAGTTATCTCTACACCTAAAGCTATCGTTGCCGGTTCTTATGTAACAGAAGGTCGTATTACTAACGACTCTGAAGTACGTTTGATCCGTGATGGTATTGTAGTGTTTGAAGGTAAGGTTGACTCCTTACGTCGTTTTAAAGACGAAGTAAAAGAAGTTAAAACATCCTTCGAATGTGGTATCTCCTTAGAAGGTTACCGCGACATCAAGGAAGGCGATGTAATCGAAGCATACTTGATGGAAGAAATTGCACCTCAAATGTAGGAGGTTAATATGAGTGACGTTCGTGTCAGAAAATTACAAGAATTTATCAAACAAGAGGTAAGTCAAATGTTGATGCGCGGATTGAAAGATCCTCGCATTGGCTTCACTACCATTACCGATGTTCATGTAACAGGTGATTTACGAGAAGCTACGATTTACGTTTCTTTGTTTGGTTCCGATAAGGAAAAAGAAGATACTCTTATCGCTTTAAAGCATGCTGCTGGTCATATTCGTACTGAGCTTGGCAAGGTATTGAAATTGCGCCATATTCCTTCTATCACATTTGATAAGGATACGTCTTTAGACTATAGCATGCATATTGAATCCCTTTTGAATGAAATCAAAAAGGACGATGAAAAAAATTAACACAAAGGATACAGAACATGAGTAAGATTACTATTAATCAATTACATATGGCTCTGTGTGAAGCTAATTCTATTATGCTAACCGTCCATGTTAGACCTGATGGCGATGCTATCGGGTCCATGGTGGCCTTTTACGAAGCCCTTATGGGGCAAGGTAAAACTGTATATATGGTAGTGGATGATGTAGTTCCTGAGAAGTACTCATTCTTACGATATACGGACCACATCCATGATGTAGCGTATTTTGAGTCAAATCCTGTTGATATTGATATGCTAATGGTATTGGATGCTAGCACGTATGAGCGAATTGGCAAAGTAGGTGCACTATGGAGTGCACCTATTTTTAATATAGACCATCATATTTCTAATACAGAGTTTGCGGATCATCTATATTTAAAGCCTGACTTTGCTGCTACTGGTGAAATCGTTACCGACTTATGTACAAAATGGAATTGGCCTATCACTGAGTCTATGGGCACTGCGCTATATATGGCTATTGCTACAGACTGTGGGTTCTTTAAGTTTAGCAATACAACTGCAAATACTTTAGAAATGGCTGCCAAATGTGTAGCTGCCGGTGCTAGACCTAATGTTATTTCTGAAACGATTGAATCTGTGTCTGCTAGTCGTTTAGAATTAACAAAACAAGTTATGCAGACTATTGAGTTCTACAAAGATAATACAGTAGCCACCATCGAGTTGAATCGTGAGGCTATGACCATTCTTGGAGATGATACAGATGGCTTTGTAGATATTATTAGAAATGTAGAGACTGTTGATATAGCTATTTTATTAAAAGCTGAATCCGACAACAGAACACGGGTAAGTTTACGATCTAAAGGTACCGATGTGAATGCTATAGCCAGCCATTTTGGCGGTGGCGGTCATATTCGAGCTTCTGGATGTACGATTAATTTACCATTACAAGATGCGAAACGAGCTCTTATTGAGGTGATTAAGTAATGGATGGCATTTTACCATTTTTAAAACCTCCTGGTATTACAAGTCATGATGCTGTTGCCATTTGTCGCCGCATTTTAAAAGAGAAGCGCATTGGTCATAGTGGTACTTTAGATCCTATGGCTTATGGTGTCTTACCCATATTTCTTGGTAAGGCTACGCGCCTCATCGAGTACACAGATGGATTCGATAAAACTTATGTAGCAGAATGTAAATTCGGTACCTTTACAGATACTGAGGATAGCTCTGGACAACCGGTATTACCTGATAAAGATATGGCATTGAGAGATGGTGTTTTATTGAATGAATCCATTCAAAGTTCAGAACTTTCGGATACTATGGTAAAACCAACCTTTGATGAATTAGTTAATACATTGAATACCTTTACTGGTGTACAAGATCAAAGACCATCAAAATATTCCGCTATTAAGATAAATGGTATCCGTGCTTATGAATATGCTCGTAAAGGGATTCCTGTAGAATTGCCATTACGTCAAATTCATATAAAACATATTGAGCTTATAGCGTATGGATTTCCATATTTTACGGTTCGTGTAACTTGTTCTGGAGGGACCTATATTCGTTCATTATTACGTGATATATGTGTTTCATTAGGTATACCAGGAACCATGACATCCTTGGCGCGTACTCAAGTAGGTCCCTTTGATATTGGTTCTGCTAAAATGGCTGAGGAATTGATGATTCATGGTGAAAGCCTATTATTACCAACGGATACAGCTGTTTCTCATCTTTCAAAAGTAACGGTAAATAGTGTACAATTAAAGATGATGGTCCAAGGTAAGGAATTGCCTATTAGTAGGGAATTTTCTTTTACTGAACCAGATCATTATTATAGAGCCTATGGTCCTCATGGATTCATTGGTATTATGA
>URQX01000003.1 GCA_900550175.1 uncultured Veillonella sp. | reverse complement strand
CTGTTCCCAAGAATATAAAAAGCCGTATTAAGCACCATATAATGCCTAATACGACTAAATCTAAACGTTTTTGACCATATACGGACAAAACTTCGGATATTCTATTATTAACAAATATACTTTAAGATTTTATTTTGCTACTTCAATTCATCTCTTAAAGGTATAACTTCATCAAACAAACACTCTTCCCATGCTTCTATCATATGTTGAGGGTATGAAAATGGATCTGCATCTGGGTGTTGTTGTACATATACAGGATAGTTAGCACTTCCTACTATCCTATTTTTATTATATATATCCTCACCAACTGTAGATTGATTTACAGATACCATAAGTTCGTCTACATCAACACACCATATTGAAGCAAAATCTTCAACAATAGAATCATATACCTTAGTAAAGTATTCTCTTTTAATTTTCAATAAATTACTATCTTTATCTATTACTTGTGTATCAATATCATCAAGAATATTTTTGTAAATAGCTCTAACGGATTCGCTCTTATTTAATTTAGTTAAGGTATCTTCAATTTTTGCACGAGTGTCTTGGCTATTCGGCTCATATTCACTTAGCAAAGCATCTATATAACTTTTATCAACTGTATAAGTTTGAACTGTATTAGAATCAAAGAAGTCAATAAGTTCAATACCTGGTTCAGTTTTGTCATCAGGTTTTAAAGAGGCCTTTATAGTATTATACAAGCCTATATTATCTTCTATAAGTGCAATTTTTTTAGTGAAAGTACCATTCTTGTCACTATCAAGCTCTATATTAAATTCATCATATGAGGCTATAGCACGATATGCTTTATTTAAATCTTGAAAACACTTCACAAAATTAATTCTATCTGATATGGGAGCATGTTCTGTAATAGGGTTATTAGAATTTACTGCATCTAATTTAACCAAAGCCATATAAGCAGCATTAAATTTCTTTTTAGATTCTTCATATGTTGGGTATATTAAACTACTGTTATTATTTGTTTGAGAATACAAACGTGTTGCCGCATATACATGTTCTTTCATAGTAGCAGGTTTTCTAAAGGTCGTAATAAGACCTTTATCTTTCCCTTTATACGTCCTATTTGTTCTAGAAAAAGCTTGTATAAGTCCAGCATATTGCAAATTTCTATCTACAAAAAGCGTTTGACATCTTGGTGCATCAAAGCCAGTAAGTAATCGATCCACAACTATAACTAAATCTAGATGATTGCCGAACTCTTTAAACTCACCTTTTTTACGAGCTAAGCGATTATTAATATCCCCATTATAACGATTGATACTTTCAACAGACCAAGACGTTCTAAACTTCTTATTATACTCAGCAATAATTTCTGCCATTTCAGCTTCTTTTTCTGCTGAATCCTTTGTATTTTCCTCTAAAGAGTACGTTATAGCCACACGAGGAAAATCAGGATCATTCATAACAGCACCTTGTCGTAAAGGTTGATTCGGAAATTGTGTTTCTATCCAGTTTTTATCAGCTGTAAACTCTTTAATGGCCTTATAATAACGCTTCGCCATATTGATAGAGCTAGTTGTTAAAATAGCCGACATTGTTGGTTTACCATCTTTAAATACAAACTTACGATACGCGTTATTAGGGCTTAAAATCTTACGAATTACCGACAAAATATGATCATCAGATTCATAGTGAGTATTTTGAAGGTATCCTTCTTTATCAATATCTTTCATTGATTCAACTGCAGATACCAGCTCCTCATCAGTAAAACTAATATTTTTCTGATCTGCACGTATAGCACGATATACTACATTAGCAATCTCATCTTCATGAATAGTAGACTCATGCTCCACTTGAAAGCCTAATACAGCACCATCTTCTAATGCATTTTTTATAGTGTACCGATGTAGCACTTCTCCATATTGGTCATGTGTAGTTCGTGCATATTGTCCATCTGCACTTTTTTTATTTTCTTCAAAAATAGGTGTTCCAGTAAATCCAAACCACGTTGATTTAGGGAATACTTTTTTAATATCATCCATATTTTCAGCACTAATAGCACGATGACATTCATCCACAATAAACACAATATGTTTTCCACGTAACGTTGCTAATTTAGCGGGCTTATATTCTTGCAGATCTGCAACAGCCTTATTTAACTTTTGGCGTGTAGTAACTATAACTACATTCGTACTTGTATCAGATATAAGTGCTTTTGAAAGTTCTCTTGTACTACCAGTACCAACAATCAACGTATTATTGTTAGTGTTAACCCCTGTAGAATAAGCAGATGCAAATTTAGTAAACTCAGATGTTGTTTGATTATCTAAGTCCTTTCGATCTAACAACATAATCGTTCTATCTACACCAGCTTTTTGGGCTAATAACTTAGTAGATACAAAACTTGTTAATGTTTTACCCGATCCTGTAGCGTGCCAGATATAGCCAGACTCATGTTTACCAGCAGCTTTAAATATAGCTTCAATGGCATGAATTTGATATGGATGTAATACCATAAGAACTTTATTACTTGGTTCTTCACTGACTATCATATATTCAGATACCAGCTCATGAGCCCTAGGTATATTTAATACCTGTTTAGCAAATTCATTGATATTCTCAACCTTTGTATTATCTCTTGTGCGCCAAGAGAACATAAACTTTTCCTGCAGCTCACCTTTTGATGCTGCAGCCATATAACGTGTTGTTTGCTCATTAGATATCACAAATAGTTGTAATGTTTGAAAAATAGTATTAGAGAAAGTCCCCTCATCTACATATTTTTCAATCTGATAATAAGCTTGTTTAACTCCATCCTTAGCAATTGCAGTTTTCAACTCAATTTGAATAATTGGTAACCCACTAATCAATAAGGTAACATCAAAACGACGTTCCCTCTCTTCTAATTTAGAGCTACCTTTTGCAATTTGGTTTACAATCTCATAAGAAGAAAAACCGCCGTTTTTCTCAAGATTAGAATAAACTACTAGCTCTATACGTCCTAAACCATTATCACGTTCAAGAATAATAGAACATTTTCCCTTTTCCCCACGCAACCATTTAGCCGCATCAAATGGCGTTTTGGTACTAGCTAGGATTTCAGATTTAATTCTTTCAAATTCACTATCAGTTAAATCATGACCATCTAGTTCACTCTTATTTCGATTTTCAATTTTATCACGTAAATTCCGCCATAAGTCAGCTTCAGATTTTAAATCTGGACGATAGGTCCATTGCCCGTGCCCCTCACAAAGCAATTCAATTAAATTTTGTTCAAGCTGAGCTTCTTTTGTAATTTTCAATTTAACCATATAACACAACCCCACAAAACTATACAAACATCTTTTGAAGCAACCCTTTTTTCACCTCTTGTAACTTATCTAGCTTACGCTGATGAAGGGTAATAATTTGACTTATATAATCTAATAGTTCAATTATTTTATTTTGTTCTGCCAATGTAGGTGCTGAAAAAATAAAATTTCTAATTTGATTAAGCGCAATAAATTTCTGTGTTCCTCCTGCATTTTCACGAGCTATATAATTGTCAAAAACTTTTGAGGAAAGTAAATGGTAAATAAATCGATTATTTATAATATTTCCTTCTTTAATCAACGCAACATTTTTTATTGCAAAGCCGGTATACTCTACTATTGCTGGTTTTCCTATTGTACCTATCATCCCAAATAAAATATCGCCAGGATCCACCTTAGACCTCTTATTAATCTCGTCAAAATCCTGTTCGGAAATAAACGAGCAGTCTGAGAAATCTATACTACCATCTTTTAAATTTTTCGATGTAACTAATGGAAACCCATCATTATAAAATTTAGGCGAATCATGAGTTCCATCCCTGACATCAGCTACATCACCTAACTTACGCTGTTCCCAAGAATATAAAAAGCCGTATTAAGCACCATATAATGCCTAATACGACTAAATCTAAACGTTTTTGACCATATACGGACAAAACTTCGGATATTCTATTATTAACAAATATACTTTAAGATTTTATTTTGCTACTTCAATTCATCTCTTAAAGGTATAACTTCATCAAACAAACACTCTTCCCATGCTTCTATCATATGTTGAGGGTATGAAAATGGATCTGCATCTGGGTGTTGTTGTACATATACAGGATAGTTAGCACTTCCTACTATCCTATTTTTATTATATATATCCTCACCAACTGTAGATTGATTTACAGATACCATAAGTTCGTCTACATCAACACACCATATTGAAGCAAAATCTTCAACAATAGAATCATATACCTTAGTAAAGTATTCTCTTTTAATTTTCAATAAATTACTATCTTTATCTATTACTTGTGTATCAATATCATCAAGAATATTTTTGTAAATAGCTCTAACGGATTCGCTCTTATTTAATTTAGTTAAGGTATCTTCAATTTTTGCACGAGTGTCTTGGCTATTCGGCTCATATTCACTTAGCAAAGCATCTATATAACTTTTATCAACTGTATAAGTTTGAACTGTATTAGAATCAAAGAAGTCAATAAGTTCAATACCTGGTTCAGTTTTGTCATCAGGTTTTAAAGAGGCCTTTATAGTATTATACAAGCCTATATTATCTTCTATAAGTGCAATTTTTTTAGTGAAAGTACCATTCTTGTCACTATCAAGCTCTATATTAAATTCATCATATGAGGCTATAGCACGATATGCTTTATTTAAATCTTGAAAACACTTCACAAAATTAATTCTATCTGATATGGGAGCATGTTCTGTAATAGGGTTATTAGAATTTACTGCATCTAATTTAACCAAAGCCATATAAGCAGCATTAAATTTCTTTTTAGATTCTTCATATGTTGGGTATATTAAACTACTGTTATTATTTGTTTGAGAATACAAACGTGTTGCCGCATATACATGTTCTTTCATAGTAGCAGGTTTTCTAAAGGTCGTAATAAGACCTTTATCTTTCCCTTTATACGTCCTATTTGTTCTAGAAAAAGCTTGTATAAGTCCAGCATATTGCAAATTTCTATCTACAAAAAGCGTTTGACATCTTGGTGCATCAAAGCCAGTAAGTAATCGATCCACAACTATAACTAAATCTAGATGATTGCCGAACTCTTTAAACTCACCTTTTTTACGAGCTAAGCGATTATTAATATCCCCATTATAACGATTGATACTTTCAACAGACCAAGACGTTCTAAACTTCTTATTATACTCAGCAATAATTTCTGCCATTTCAGCTTCTTTTTCTGCTGAATCCTTTGTATTTTCCTCTAAAGAGTACGTTATAGCCACACGAGGAAAATCAGGATCATTCATAACAGCACCTTGTCGTAAAGGTTGATTCGGAAATTGTGTTTCTATCCAGTTTTTATCAGCTGTAAACTCTTTAATGGCCTTATAATAACGCTTCGCCATATTGATAGAGCTAGTTGTTAAAATAGCCGACATTGTTGGTTTACCATCTTTAAATACAAACTTACGATACGCGTTATTAGGGCTTAAAATCTTACGAATTACCGACAAAATATGATCATCAGATTCATAGTGAGTATTTTGAAGGTATCCTTCTTTATCAATATCTTTCATTGATTCAACTGCAGATACCAGCTCCTCATCAGTAAAACTAATATTTTTCTGATCTGCACGTATAGCACGATATACTACATTAGCAATCTCATCTTCATGAATAGTAGACTCATGCTCCACTTGAAAGCCTAATACAGCACCATCTTCTAATGCATTTTTTATAGTGTACCGATGTAGCACTTCTCCATATTGGTCATGTGTAGTTCGTGCATATTGTCCATCTGCACTTTTTTTATTTTCTTCAAAAATAGGTGTTCCAGTAAATCCAAACCACGTTGATTTAGGGAATACTTTTTTAATATCATCCATATTTTCAGCACTAATAGCACGATGACATTCATCCACAATAAACACAATATGTTTTCCACGTAACGTTGCTAATTTAGCGGGCTTATATTCTTGCAGATCTGCAACAGCCTTATTTAACTTTTGGCGTGTAGTAACTATAACTACATTCGTACTTGTATCAGATATAAGTGCTTTTGAAAGTTCTCTTGTACTACCAGTACCAACAATCAACGTATTATTGTTAGTGTTAACCCCTGTAGAATAAGCAGATGCAAATTTAGTAAACTCAGATGTTGTTTGATTATCTAAGTCCTTTCGATCTAACAACATAATCGTTCTATCTACACCAGCTTTTTGGGCTAATAACTTAGTAGATACAAAACTTGTTAATGTTTTACCCGATCCTGTAGCGTGCCAGATATAGCCAGACTCATGTTTACCAGCAGCTTTAAATATAGCTTCAATGGCATGAATTTGATATGGATGTAATACCATAAGAACTTTATTACTTGGTTCTTCACTGACTATCATATATTCAGATACCAGCTCATGAGCCCTAGGTATATTTAATACCTGTTTAGCAAATTCATTGATATTCTCAACCTTTGTATTATCTCTTGTGCGCCAAGAGAACATAAACTTTTCCTGCAGCTCACCTTTTGATGCTGCAGCCATATAACGTGTTGTTTGCTCATTAGATATCACAAATAGTTGTAATGTTTGAAAAATAGTATTAGAGAAAGTCCCCTCATCTACATATTTTTCAATCTGATAATAAGCTTGTTTAACTCCATCCTTAGCAATTGCAGTTTTCAACTCAATTTGAATAATTGGTAACCCACTAATCAATAAGGTAACATCAAAACGACGTTCCCTCTCTTCTAATTTAGAGCTACCTTTTGCAATTTGGTTTACAATCTCATAAGAAGAAAAACCGCCGTTTTTCTCAAGATTAGAATAAACTACTAGCTCTATACGTCCTAAACCATTATCACGTTCAAGAATAATAGAACATTTTCCCTTTTCCCCACGCAACCATTTAGCCGCATCAAATGGCGTTTTGGTACTAGCTAGGATTTCAGATTTAATTCTTTCAAATTCACTATCAGTTAAATCATGACCATCTAGTTCACTCTTATTTCGATTTTCAATTTTATCACGTAAATTCCGCCATAAGTCAGCTTCAGATTTTAAATCTGGACGATAGGTCCATTGCCCGTGCCCCTCACAAAGCAATTCAATTAAATTTTGTTCAAGCTGAGCTTCTTTTGTAATTTTCAATTTAACCATATAACACAACCCCACAAAACTATACAAACATCTTTTGAAGCAACCCTTTTTTCACCTCTTGTAACTTATCTAGCTTACGCTGATGAAGGGTAATAATTTGACTTATATAATCTAATAGTTCAATTATTTTATTTTGTTCTGCCAATGTAGGTGCTGAAAAAATAAAATTTCTAATTTGATTAAGCGCAATAAATTTCTGTGTTCCTCCTGCATTTTCACGAGCTATATAATTGTCAAAAACTTTTGAGGAAAGTAAATGGTAAATAAATCGATTATTTATAATATTTCCTTCTTTAATCAACGCAACATTTTTTATTGCAAAGCCGGTATACTCTACTATTGCTGGTTTTCCTATTGTACCTATCATCCCAAATAAAATATCGCCAGGATCCACCTTAGACCTCTTATTAATCTCGTCAAAATCCTGTTCGGAAATAAACGAGCAGTCTGAGAAATCTATACTACCATCTTTTAAATTTTTCGATGTAACTAATGGAAACCCATCATTATAAAATTTAGGCGAATCATGAGTTCCATCCCTGACATCAGCTACATCACCTAACTTACGCTGTTCCCAAGCATCAGCAAACCCATTAAATCTAAGCTCTGGAAATTTACTTCCATTTTTGGGGAATAATTTTTGCAATAACGCTTTTTTAGCTAATTTAAGTTTTTCCAGCTTACGCTGATGAAGGGTAATAATTTGATCTAATGCATAAATTAACTCACCTATTTTTTTCTGTTCAAGAATTGAAGGTTTACTTACTATAACTTTACTAATCTCATTCTTATTAATTTTTTTCGGAAATGCAATATGTAAAGTTCTTTTCCAAATCTCTGATTGAACTGAAGCTGAAGATAATAATGCTAGTAGAAATAAAGAATTTATACCTTTAGGTTTTAACAATGCAAGACTTACATAATAAGCGCGTTTTATGTTATCTAAAATTATATTAGCACTACCAACATCACCAATACGAGTCAGCAGAATATCCCCAAACTCTGGAAAGATTTTAAATTCATTCTTAAAATCATCCTCAGAAATATATTTATCTGATTCTAATGTTTTAATATTTTCTACACTAACAAACATCACGCCACTATTTGTATATCTTGGAGTCTGATGCGTTCCATCATATACATTACATAGCTCTGCTAACTCACGCTGTTCCCAATCTTCCGCAAATCCTTTAAATCGTATTCTAGGTTTATTTTTCATGATTAAACACCTCTAGTACGCCATTTAACCATTCTTTATCTTCCTCAGCACATTCTAATTGAAGAAGCATATCATAAATTTCTTGTTCTAATTTTGATTCTTCTTCATTAATGACTTTCATTTCCGCACCTAGAGCAACCATGTCTATTGGTGCTTCTTCTTCGAATGTATCAACATAGCGCGGAATGTTAAGATTAAAGTCATTTTCTTTAATCTCTTCAAAAGAAGCTAAATAAGCATATTTTTCGATACTTTCACGGTTTTTATATGTATCAACAATACGTTTAATATGCTCAGGTTCTAACTTATTTTGATTTTTAAACTTAGTATAATCATTACTTGCATCAATGAATAATACATCGCGACCTTTACGGTTCTTTTTAATAATAATAACAGTTGTAGGAATAGATGTGCCAAAGAAAAGGTTTGCAGGCATACCTATAACAGCATAAATGCTACCATCTTCTAATAATTTTTTGCGAATTGTACCTTCTGCTGCACCTCTAAATAGGACACCATGTGGCAAAACAATCGCCATTGTACCAGATGTTTTTAAGTGGTAAAAACCATGTAAAAGGAAAGCAAAGTCAGCCTTAGACTTAGGTGCAAGTTTTCCGTACCTATTAAAACGTGCATCATCCATAAATGTAGGGTCTGCTGACCAGTTAGCAGAATACGGAGGATTCATAACAACAGAATCAAACATATATGGCTCATCTGTAGGCCAATCTTTATTCAATGTATCCCCATTATGTAATCGTTGATCTTCGGCACTTACCTCATGAAGAATAAGATTCATACGAGCAAGATTATATGTGGTTACATTTAATTCCTGCCCATGATATTGAACACGATCTGGATTATTTAAATATTTACGCACATTTAACATCAAAGAACCAGACCCCATTGTAGGGTCATATACTGTAAATGATGGTGTATCCTCTTGACCGATAGTTACTATTTGAGCCATCATGTCTGATACTTGTTGAGGTGTATAAAACTCACCAGCTTTTTTACCAGATCCAGCGGCAAACTCACCAATTAAATATTCGTAAGCATCACCAATAACATCGCCATCATGACCTAGTACATCAACTTCATCAAGTTTTTTTATCACTTCGCTAATGGTAATATTACGTTGGTTAGCATCAACACCTAATTGTTTTGAATCTAGGTCAATATCATCAAATAAACCTTCAAATTGTTTATATGCAGTTTCTAAACGTACAAAAGCATTTTTTAAATGAACTAATTCAAAAGAATTATCTTTAACAGCATTAGCAAGCTCACTAAATAAATATTGAGGCTCTATATGATACCCCAATGTATCAGACATTGTAGCGATAAAAAAGTCTTTACTTTTATCATCCAAAATATATGATTTATATAATTCTGTTTGTTTTGCTACAGTATTGTATTCATCAAGAGATTTATAAGCTTTTACAACTGTCGATTCCAATAGTTTATCGGATAAATATTTATAGAATATTAAACCCAAGAGATAATCCTTATATTGATCAGCACTCATCTTGCCACGTAAACTATCGGCAGCACTAAATAATTTTTGATTTAATTCGGCACCCATAATATCTCCTAATTTTTCATGATTTATTCATAGTAATTAATTTTATTCTACTACAAAAAATACCACATATAAACACTTTACTAAAGTAACAGTGAAAATATGTGGCAAAAATCGAACATCTTAAAATTATAAGCTACTATACTCTTTTACATTAAATTGACTATTTTACAATGGACCAATATATTCCATAAATTGCACCTAAAATAGATAGTGCACATAATACTTCATCTATATATTCTGGTAATAACTTAATACTGTATATATCAAGATATCGATATATAGTTTTTGTTGGAACATTCTTTGTAATCATAGAAGCAAAATAAAAATAGAAATCATAAGTGTTTTCTACTGCGTCTATAATGGCGAGAATCATAACGACAATAATTACATAATACATAAGGTATGGTACACTTATTGCTTGAATTATCAAGTAAAAACCTACAGCATTTATAAGATTAAAAATAAATATACCTAATGTTACAAGTGATATAACGAGACTTTTAACTTCAGGTGTAACATTAGCAAGAACATTTAATCGATTAGACTCAACATAATCCTCCATTTCCTCTTTAAGAGCATCTTCATGATGACTATTAATTGGCCACCATGTAAAGTCAACCGCTCCACGATATAAGCGAACTACTAGCCAGAATATAAAATACAGCAATACTAATCCAGTGTAATATTCCATAATATAATACCTCCCATGAATTATATATAAACAGAATACCACATCATATAGGAGTTTTTTGTCCCATATGATGTGGTATTAATTTCCTTTACAATCCACTCTATCACTACATATTAAATGTAATACTACTTTTGGATTCTCCAATTTCGAAAAACCATATGTCTCTATGGCATATAAAACCTTTTAAATAGATATTTTCAAATTATCTTTAGATACCCTACAATTACGTTTTCATTTCATTCGTTCAAGTCGTTCATCTATCAGGTTTCACCACGTCAGTAATTAATCGTCCTAAATCAATAGCATTTTTAGATGTAATAACAGGTTTACCTGTTCTAGATTCAATAGATTTACGCGCATCACCAGCGATAGAACCGCCATCTTGAGCAACCTGTTTATTTTCCTCTAATCCTTGTGGATTTTTAGCTTCTGCAATATCTTTAGTTGCTGTTTCTGCCAGCATATTTAAAATAAGCTCCGTAGTAGACATATTATCTCTCAGGTTTTCCTTTTTAAGGCCTTTAAAATCCTTATACTCTCGAGTAGTCATTCCGGACCAAGCTTTTGAAATTTCATTGGTTAAGATAGCATATTCATTGCTACCCTTAACACCATGATCTTGCCATGTATCTGTAAGTTCTTTACGCACTTGAATAGCCTGTAATCGTTGGTTAATCCATTCTCGGCTATATCCCTTACGAGCATATGATTCTAAAGCTCTATCAATCGTGAGTTCCGGATCAATGATTTCATCAATACGTTCTTTACCAACCTCTGCTAACCACATTTTAAAAGGTTCTGCCTTAGGCGATGGAACAGATTGTATGATACGAAAAATACCTTGCATATCAGCTACATCAGTCTTATATGACTTACCATCTGTCGACTTAAGTTTCAGTTGTCGACAAAATGTCGACAACTCACTTCGTTCTTCTTCTGACATACGTTTTTTCACTCGATACCAATAATCACGTGGATTATTGCTTTCAGTCAGAGAACCTATAACATCAACTACACTAAAATACCACTCCTCTCTTTCGTTATCCCAAACCGAACGAATTTGACTACCTTCAAACATCTTTATATCATCACTCATACATCTTCCTCCTCTCTTTAAATGCAAATATATGTTCTATGTTATTGTCTATAGTATACGACTTTTACCATAAGAAATAAAGATATTATCTAAAAATATATAGTTTGTTATAACCTTTACCACACACAAAAAGCCCTCTATCGTAAGGCATATACCTTGCAACAGAGAGCCTATAGTTACATGAAAAGCTAACCTATTGTGCGAGTTACTTCACAGGGTATTTTTAGCTTTCCTTACATTGTCTATTATTTCGTATTCTTAATATCAACCGTCGCCATATCGTTTGGCATCTTAGCCCCAAGCCCACTTTGGAATGTGTTATAGTAGTCCTTATTGTTATTAGTATCTATATATTGCACAATATCTCGCAAATCTTTTTCGACCAAAGAGCTAGTATTATAGGTCATAATAAAGTGATTGTATACGTATTGTTTATCATGTGATATTAACATATATATTGTTGTTTTAGGACGCTTAATTTGCATATATACGGATGGCATGGCATCATTCCAAACGGTAGCAAATTGGATCGGTTGTCGTTTCGAGTACTTGTCATTTAAGATAATACTGCGTACGGCTTTCGGGAAAATCTTCTCTGGATGTTGTATATCTTCATCCTCAACAGGCATCACCATGATACCTTCTCTATACTGATCGCTATCGTATACATACATATACGAATTATTTTTATCCTCCCGAATCATTTTACTTGTTTTTAGCGTTAAGAATGTAAAATCATTAATTTTCAAAGCTTTACTTTTTGAAAGAATATCCTTAGCTGGTTCAATGGATGGTAATACATAATTTACCAACGGTGACATTATCATATCTTGAGCCTTATCAACACCTTGTGCTTTTAACACACTAAACTGTTTTCTAGGCATAAAATTATAACCCACATGATACGAAATTGTCGGTGTATTTTTCATCGTAAAATTAAGGCTTCCTACCATTGGTGCATCCTTAGCATACGTTACATCCCATGTTGCTTTTTCAACCGTAGGATACGTAAATTTACCAGCATATAATGAATGATCATCACCACGAAATACGCCGGCTGTTTTCTCTGCAATAGCTTTCATATCATCAATGATCAGCTTGCTATAAGGAATCTTACTATCTTCCCAATTATTTCCTGCTGGTTGATGACGCAACTCATAACCAATTACGCCATTAGGGCTCATAATCATTGCATTTCTGAAAGCAGATGTACCATCTTCAATTTTTTCAGTATTGCCATATCGACTCGAATAGGGCATAGTGAATTTTATATTGGCCCCATCCTCTTTCAAAATAAATACAGATGAAGAAAAATCCAATGCATGGTTCAACTCACGATTAGAATAAATGACATCATTTAAATCTAATTCACCATTACCTACTACTTGTTTTGGCATATATGTTTTTATATCCGTTTCAACATTCCGTTCCATCTGCCGTGCATCTGCATCAGTCTTACGATAGTTCTGATACGAATCCTTAGATACCGTCGGATCTGCACCTGGTATATTAATATCAATTGCTTGGCTACCTAATGTCACAAAACTAAAACATAGTGTCGTCAATAACGCACGTTTCATCATAAACTCTCATCCTTTCACATAATCTCTCTCAAATAGTATATATGTATAGAATATCATATTTCATTTGACTCATAGTAGTATAATATAAATATAGGAACAAGGAGGTAATTACTATGAAATTTACAAAACGTATACTCATCATGACTGCTTTAGCCGTAACCGCTGTTGTATCTACTGGATTTGCTTACGATTATGTATGCAATAACTCTCAGTACAATTGCAACACTAACACACAATACAACTCCGATAACAATACGAACAATACTAACAATACTAACTATGCAACATCCAACAATAACAACCAAAATTATTGTGGTCCAAACTCAAATTTTAGAGGATGCGGCGGATATAGAAGATAATTTAGTAAGTATACTAAAAGCCTATAGTACTAAACATGTACTATAGGCTTTTGTCGTATATTACAAGAACACTATTTAATTCATCAAAATACAGTTAGGCTCAATATGGCAACATACATTTATCAGGAGTTCATTCTGTTAAAGTATTCAATGGCCTTTGGTGTAAAACCAATATAGGTATTACCGGCTGCATATGGTCCTAATTCATATGGTTGGTAAACTAGATCAATGTTCCCCTTACCGCGTAAGCAATAGTTATCGGTTACATATTTTACACTCCATCCACTTGGAATATAGCTCTTTGTGTGATTACCTGTATAATAGCTTAATACATGGGCTCGTAAGCCATTATCTAATTGTGCTGCATTCGCTATTTTTACATAGTTATATAATGGGATGCGTTGACCTGTTACTTTATTATATACAAGACCTCTTGTATTATACATACCATGAGCAGCTCCGGCGTAGTAATAATAGGTCGTTAGTAGGATTGAAACAACTTGACTATCCTCATAGGTAACCTTATAGTTTTGAGAAACTTGATAAATATGTTGGTTGTAATACATATCCTTTGCTTTGAGTACATAATTGGCAATATCGGTATTAATGACTCTTTGAGCATAAGCATGGTCTGTATAAACTAAAGGATACTTTAAATCTAAATTTGCGTCTGATTGACTACCTGTAACAACAGTTGCATACGTTGGTACAGTTAACATAACACCTAACATAGAGGTCATACATAGCTTTTTAAAGATTCCCATAATACTGTCTCCTTTTAACTAACACCTTTAAATAGGTTTATTACTGTGTTAGTTCTACAAGCTACGATAAAACTCCTCTTTTACTATTTCACTTTTCTCATAATTTATTCATTATATAAAATAGCCAAAACTATCTACTATTTCACACTAAATGTTAGGAAGAACTCCGCCTAATACAGCAATAATAAGTCCAAGTGCAATCATCCAAATTGATATAAACCTTAAAACAAAGGAAGTATGTGTATAGATTTGTATAGTAAATTGATTATAATCAATAGCATCTTTAATCACCTTATCCCCTACTTTTTTCATAACTACATCTAATACAAAGGGATCTTCTGTAACGGATAGTCTATAGGTACCTGGACCCGCATCAAAGGTATATAATTCCATTCTAGAGTGAGTAATGCCATTAACTCGGGCGCGCATAATAGATAGAAATAAAGGAATTGTCCTTCCCGTTTTTTCATCAACTAAGTTAAAGCCAAATTCACCAATAGGCGCCTTTGTAAACATTTTCCCACTAAGCCATAGGCCATAAGTACCTGATCGCTCTAACGTAAAAGTGCCTTCTTTATTTGTATAGGGCATTTCATAGAGCATCTTAGCGCTACCAAAGCGAATCGTGTATTTAATACCTAAATAAAACAAACAAAGTCCTAAAGGTATCAACAGATAAAATAACTGTTCCATTACCTACTCCTCCTCTATGCTTCCGCTTTTACACAACACGATATGTATTTTCACTATATCATACTTTCACCATACAAAAAAAGGACCCTCCAAAGAGAGTCCTTAGTCTGTATTGTTATGCTATTAAGCGTTTTTAGCTACTTCAACAAGTTTAGCGAATGCTGCTGCATCGTTAACTGCCAAGTCAGCCAACATTTTACGGTTAACTTCAACGCCTGCTTTAGCTAGACCAGCGATGAAACGACTGTAAGTTGTGCCATTGATGCGAGCCGCTGCGTTGATACGAGCGATCCATAATTGACGGAATTCGCGTTTTTTCGCACGACGGTCACGACGAGCGTAGTACAACGCTTTCATTACTGTTTCGTTAGCTTTTTTGAACAAACGGGAACGTGTGCCGCGGTAACCTTTAGCTAATTTTAAAATCTTTTTATGACGTGCATGAGCTGTAACGCCTTTTTTCACTCTTGCCATTGTATATTCCTCCTAAATTACGATGTATCGATCTAATAGTTAACGATTAAGCGTATGGTAAGCATTTAGCTACGCGTTTGTGGTCAGCTTTTGCAACCAATGTAGCTTTACGCAAATTACGTTTACGAGCTGGAGATTTTTTCTCAAGAATGTGGCTTTTGAAAGCTTTTGCACGCTTGAATTCACCAGTACCAGTTACTGCGAAACGTTTAGCCGCTGCGCGACGAGTTTTAATTTTTGGCATAATTATAATCCTCCCAAAACATTATTTACTTACTAAAATCATGGTCATGTTACGACCTTCTAATTTAGCTGCTTTTTCAATAGACGCTGTTTCTTTGAGTTCTTCAGCGAAACGTGTCAACACTGCCATGCCTAGTTCTGGATGTGAAAGTTCACGACCGCGGAACATGATAGTTACTTTTACTTTGTTACCTTCACCCAAGAATTTGGATGCGTTTTTCATTTTTACGTAAAAGTCATGGTCTTCAATATGTGGACGTAACTTAACTTCTTTTAAAGTTACGATTTTTTGTTTCTTCTTCGCTTCTTTCTCGCGTTTTTGTTGTTCATAACGATATTTACCGTAGTTCATAATGCGAGCTACTGGTGGTTTAGCGTTAGGTGCAATTTCCACAAGATCAAGATGCTTTTCTTCAGCCAATGCCAACGCCTCACGGCCAGACATAATGCCGATTTGTTCGTTTTCAGGACCTACGACACGAAGTTCACGAGCACGAATCTCTTCATTAATGCGTGGTGTATCCTTGCTAATAGCGTTCACCTCCAAGAGAATAAAAAAAAACGGACGGCAAACACCATCCGAATAGAGTTCTCTATATTAACCTCATACTTCTTGGTATTAGGTGAGTGGCGGATGGCCTCTGCTTCATAAATTACTTAATTATAATAACAAATCGAATGGTGAAAGTCAATAAAAAATATTGGGCTTTTAACAATGAATTTACTATTACAACTCTTATAGTATAACAGACATTATAAGTTCTGTATATAGGTATACTTACTGACACCTCTCGCTCTTTATGTATACAATATTCTTATAAATTATACAACTAATTCTATAGAAAATACGATACAATACTATTTATAGAATAATCTAGCTTATATAGTGTACTTTATAGAATAGCGTATATTATAGGATAGTGTACTTTATAGAACGGTATACTTTATAGGATAGTTTAGCTTATATAGTTTACCTTATTTATTATTATACAGTAATAGGTATTACACAAATTGAAAGGAGTTTTATTATGAGTGTAACAACTACTGCCCCTCCACAAAAGGCGCGTACAACTGCTCAAAATATTGGACTTATTTTATCCTTCATTGTTTTAGGTGGTATTTTATTATTACCTACACCGGAAACATTATCTACTGGTGGTCATCGTATGATCGGTGTGCTCGCTTTTGCCATCATCTTGTGGATGACCTCAGCAGTGTCCTATCCAGTAAGCGCCACCATGATTACAGCGCTTACAGCGCTACTGTTAGGGTTCTCACCAAATCCTGAAGCACCTGCCAAGGCTATGGGTACCGCTAATGCATTAAAGCTTATCATTTCTGGTTATTCTTCACCGGCTATGATTCTTGTAGGCGCTGCCATGTTTATCTCTGTAGCTATGCGCAAAACAGGTCTCGATCGTCGTATTGCCATGTTAGTATTGTCTAGCGTTGGTACTAAGGTAAGCCGTATTTATTTAGGTGTTATTATTACAGGGCTTATCCTCGCCTTCTTCGTACCAAGTGCAACGGCTCGTATTGCTTGCTTAGCACCGATTATCATCGGTATTGTTGAAAATTTGGGTATTGAACGTAAAAGCCGTGTAGCAGCTCTACTCATGGTAGGCGCCGTACAGGCCGATACGTTCTGGAATATTATGATTCAAACGGCGGCCGCTCAAAATCTTGTGGCTGTAGGCTTTATACAAACTCAGATGAATACATCTATTAGCTGGATAGATTGGCTTACCGCAGCGGCTCCATTCTCTATTGTTATGGTTATCATTGCCTACTTCTTAACTCAAGCATTAATTAAGCCGGAGTTCAAAGAACTTGTAGGTGGTGATGTACAACTCACTAAAATGCGCCAAGAAATCGGTCCTATGAGCACTGATGAAAAGAAACTATTATGTATCTCGATTGGACTACTTGCATTGTGGGCTACCGGTGGTAAGCTCCATTCTATCGACACAACAACTACAACAATCGTGGCTATCGCATTGTTCTTCTTCCCTAAAATTGGTATTATGGACTGGAAATTTGCACAGCCAAACATCGACTGGGGTTCCATCGTTATGTTTGGTGCTGGTATCGGCCTTGGCTCTGTATTACTGAAAACAAAGGCAGCCACTTGGCTTGCTCAAGTATTCGTAAATGCATTCTCACTTGAAAGTGCTAGTGTATTTATCTTAATTGCTGTAATGGCGGCCTTCCTCATTGTCATACATCTAGGCTTTGCATCTGCCACAGCCCTCTCCTCTGCTATGATTCCTATCGTTATATCCATCGTAGTAGGTCACAATGCAGAAGGTCTTAACCCAATCGGCGTAACCATGCTTATGCAATATGCGATCTGCTTCGGTCTTGTATTACCAGTAAACTCACCACAAGGTATGGTGGCTTACGGTACAGACACATTCGATGTAAAAACATTTATGACTACAGGCATTCCATTGACAATCATCGGCTATGTTATGATGCTCGTATTTGCACTAACATACTGGCACTGGATTGGCATCGCTTAAAACTAACTAACAAACCATCAAAATCCTACAATTTCTTACCAACGGAAATTGTAGGATTTTTTGTTTTAACTGGTTAACTTACTCCATATCCCCACTTTATCTATTATGCTCACTCACTCTATCGCTTACTTCAATTCTTACTCTATTTTTTCTGGACTGAAATGTCTAAGTATAAATGTTAGATCAGATTTAATATCACTCTTCTTATTTTTGCGTATAGCTGAAAACATATTACCTAATACTTTATCATGCACAACTTGTACTTCTTCAAATAAAAGCTTTCCTTCATAAGTCAAACCGAGACTTTTAGATCGTCTATCAGTTGAACACACGCTACAAGTCAATAAACCTTTCTTTGTTAAATTTTTTACAACTGCAAATAAATTTCCATACGACACTCGTAACTCATCCACTATAAAGCCCAATGTTGGTTTACACGACGAAACATAGACAAACTCCAACACATTATATTGCATCGGTGTCAACCCAAAACGTCTTAATACAGCTACCTCTTTATCATGAACCACCCTATATATACGCTCAAATAAAAACCATAACTTCTTATCCTCTGGCATAAATACATCTCTAGGCACCCTTTTGGCTAACTTTAACCGTTTACCATATCGCATAGCTCGCTCTAATCGATTAAAACCTTCTTCACTCTCACTTACCTCACGTAATCGTAATCGCGCCAATAAACTCACTCCTTTACCATTTACAATTTTTCCATACATAACCTATTTTCCAGATACTACCAGTTAAAAATATTTATTTTTAACTGGTAGTATCTCTAAATCAGCTTATATCTCCACTTAGCAAAATTACTTTTAACTGGTAGTATCTCTAAATCAGCTTATATCTCCACTTAACAGAATTACTTTTAACTGGTAGGATCTCTAAATCAACTTATATCTCTGCTTAGCAAAATTACTTTTAACTGGTAGTATCTTTAAAATGGCTTATATCTCCACTCAGCAAAATTACTTTTAACTGGTAGCAGCAGCTTGCATTGTGTTTTTACATCAAAATGTGAATAGCCAAAATAGTATTCGACAAAGCTTATGAAACTCCTGCAAAATAACGGTATTATTCCAAATTACTAGAAATATAATTACAAATTTAAATACAGATACAAAAAAGCGCCGTCCGAAGACAGCGCTTAATGTAGTTAGATTATTTACTAATTTTATTTACAAGTTTTGTTTATTAATCTTATTGCCTAGTTTTGTTTATTAATCTTATTGACTAGCTTTCTTATTCTAATTCCTTACCTTTAAGTTCAGGGATCAAGAATACGGTTGCAAGAATATCAAGTACGTAGATAATAGCTAGGAATGCAATTGCTACTTGGTAGGAGTACATAGAGATGATCATGCCTACTACCATTGGGCTAAAGCCGCCTACAGCACGACCGATATTAAATAGTACGTTTTGAGCCGTTGCACGGGCAGTTGTTGGGTATGCTTCTGCCATCAAGGCCCCGTAGCCACCCATCATACCATTTACAGCAGCACCTAAGATAGCACCAGCAAATAGCATCGCTGTTGGATCAGATAGTTGAGAGTAAATCAAAATAGATGCTACAGCACATACTTGAAATAGAATAAATGTAGGTTTACGACCGATTTTATCTGCCAAGCGACCAAATAGCCAAATACCAACCATCATGCCACATACAGTAACAGCTGTCCATAAACCGGATTTTGTAAGGGAGAAACCTAATTGCTTACTTAAGAAATTAGGTAACCAAATCATAATACCATAATAACCAAAGTTTTGAACTGATGTTAAAATAGCAACACCAATAGATGTCTTTGTTGTTCTTACATCTTTTACTAATAACTTGAAAGAGTTAGTATGTGAATGTTCCTTAGATTCTTTACTTTGTACAAAGATTTCTGGCTCATGTAGTTTAGCTCGGAATACCCAAGCAACCAAGGCAGGAATAATACCGACCATAAACATCCCACGCCACCCAATAATAGGAATCAGTAACGGTGTTAACAAAGCGGCCGCTAATACGCCTAATTGCCAACCAAGGGCAACATAACTTGTTGCTTTTGCACGGTGTTTAGCAGGCCAAGCTTCAGCAGCTAAAGCCATGCCAATCCCAAATTCACCACCTAAACCAATACCAGCGATTGTACGGTAAATAAGAAGATCCCAATAGCCTTGAGCAAAGGCACAAAGGCCAGTAAATACGGCAAATAGCACGATAGTCCAAGTCAATACGCGAACGCGACCAAACTTATCGGACAAGGTACCAAAGATAAAGCCACCTAGTACGGCACCAACCAAGGTCCACGTCACAAGAGAACCGGCTTGACCTGTAGTTAATCCTAAATCTCCAGAAATTAAGGTTAGCATAAAGCCTAAAATCAAGAGATCAAAACCATCCATAGCATAACCAATGGAGGAACCAATAACGGCTTTCCAGCCATATGAATTTACTTCTTTCATACTATTTCCTTTCGCTACTCACAGGTAACAATTAAAGAGATAGCCCCCAATATACAAATGGCCAACTCCTAGACTTAAGTCTAATGAAAGGCTTTAGTATATGGGGGCTAAATTTATATCTGTTTATTTTGATGCATATAAGAAATTAGATCATAACAATTTCAAACATGACAACTCATCCATCGGTAATATTGATGGATGAGTCATAATAGTCAATTAGTTACGTTCTTTGATTTCAATTTTGATGGAATTGAAGAATTCTTCAAATGGTACGGAACCTAGTTCGTCACCACCGTGTTTACGAACGTTAACTGTACCTTCTTCAACTTCTTTGTCCCCCACAACAAGCATGTAAGGAACTTTTGCCATTTGTGCTTGGCGGATTTTATAGCCGATTTTTTCGCTACGATCATCCACTTCTACACGTACATAGTCGCGGTGCATTTGTTTTGCCAATTCTTTAGCATATTCAACATGTTTTTCAGAGATAGGCAAGATTTTAACTTGTACAGGAGCCATCCAAGTTGGGAATGCGCCTGCATAGTGTTCAGTTAAGATACCGATGAAACGTTCCATGGAGCCAAAGCATGCACGGTGAATCATGATAGGACGATGTTTTTGACCATCTTCACCAACATATTCGATTTGGAAACGTTCAGGCAAGTTCATATCCAATTGGATAGTACCACATTGCCATGTACGACCTAAGGAGTCTTCGATATGGTAGTCAAGTTTAGGACCGTAGAATGCACCGTCGCCAGGGTTAATTACGTAAGGAATACCTTTGGCTTCGATAGCATTACGCAATGCTTCTGTAGCTTGTTCCCAAATTGCATCATCACCCATTGCATTGTCTGGTTTAGTGGACAATTCAACATGGTATTTCAAGCCGAATTGGCTATAAATGCGGTCGAACAATTCGATAACTTTCATCAATTCAGATTGCATTTGATCTGGCAACATGAATACGTGAGCATCGTCTTGTGTGAATGCACGTACACGGAATAAGCCGTGTAAAGCACCGGACAATTCATGACGGTGAACTAAACCAAGTTCAGCATAACGCAATGGGAAGTCACGATAGGAATGCATTTCGTTTTGGTAAACCAAGATACCACCTGGGCAGTTCATTGGTTTAATTGCATATTCTTCATCATCGATAATTGTAGTGTACATGTTTTCACGGTAATGGAACCAGTGACCAGATGTTTCCCACAATTGTTTATTTAAGATGATTGGTGTGCGAATTTCTTCGTAATCGAATTCATGGTGAACTTCACGCCAGAAGTTTTCCAATTCGTTGCGAAGTGCCATACCTTTTGGTAAGAAGAATGGGAATCCAGGGCCTTCTTCTTTGATAACGAACAAACCAAGTTCTTTACCAAGTTTACGGTGGTCGCGTTTAGCGGCTTCTTCAAGCAAGTGAAGGTATGCATCAAGTTCTTCTTTCTTTTCAAATGCTGTACCGTAAATACGTTGCAACATTTTGTTCTTTTCATCGCCGCGCCAGTATGCACCTGCAATGCTTTGTAATTTGAAAGCTTTCACCTTACCAGTGGATGCCACGTGAGGACCTGCACAAAGATCGATGAAGTCGCCTTGCGCATAGCAAGAGATAACAGCATCTTCAGGAAGATCTTCAATTAATTCTACCTTGTAGTCTTCGTTTTTGGATTTGAAGAACTCAATAGCTTCTTGACGAGACATTACAGATTTAGTGATAGGCAAGTTTTCTTTTACAATACGGCTCATTTCCTTTTCGATTTTACCCAAATCTTCAGGAGTCAAAGTATGTTCCATATCGATATCATAGTAGAAACCTTTATCGATAGCAGGACCGATAGCTAATTTAGCTTCAGGCCATAATCGCTTAACCGCTTGAGCCAAGATATGAGAAGCTGTGTGGCGCAAAGTATGTTTACCACCATCTTCTTCGAATGTTAAGAATGCTACTTCAGAACCATCAACGAGTTCTTCGCGAAGGTCTGTTAATTCGCCATTTACGTTTGCAGCTAGTACTTTTTTAGCCAAGCTGTTAGATAATTGTTTTACTGCTTCCCCAAGAGTAGTGCCAGCAGCGTATTCCTTTGCACTACCATCAGGTAAAATGATTTTTACATCTGCCATTTTAATTTCCTCCAATTATTATCTAGGATAGACTGGATTTTTGTAATAAAAAAAGACCCTCTATCCCTACAAAACAAGGGACGAAGATCATTCGCGGTTCCACCCTAGTTAACTATCTATACGAATATATGTGTATAGTTAATTCACTTCATTAAGCCCGATAACGGTGGCGGCCGTATTTGCCTACTTAGGTTCGACAAATCAGTTTAAAGGGGGTAACTCTAATATATGTGTAAGGCATTTCCAGCATCAGCCTCTCTCTGGTCCACAGGGATATGAGAATCATGTCCTTTGCATAACTTTTACTAGATTATAGTATCACAGAGAATTAAAAAATTCAATACGGTTCAATAGTAAATTTCATAAATTCTATAAATTCAACATAACGCCCTTATATCCTAAAAGAAAAAGAAAACGGCCCGTATATGATATGTACCCCCTTTACTGGACAACCAGTAAAGGGGGTACATATCAATATCGAGCCGTTTTGTAAGACCTATTAAACTTTAAGGATTTTATTAGATCTATTAGCGTTTGAAGTTTGTAGATAACATAGCGCCAATTACTTTTTCCAATTTACTATTGGAAAGATCTGGGCCTTTGTAAAGTGTTAAGAGTACATCATTAGAGTTATCTTGTTTAGATACCATCATAACACCGCTACCACGAGCACCATTATCGTCGTAATCTTTTGCTACAATAACGAGGTTCAAGTAATGGTCCTTCATGTATGTATACACTTTGCTTGTACGCGCAGAGGAACCAATCATTTTTGCCATGCTCATGCCACGGTTAAATACGATTGCATTAGCATTATGTGGATTTGCCGCTAATTGTTGTTTTTCGTCATCATTTAGAGGCATAAGGTTTACCATGAGGGAGTCGCCCATTTTACCACGGAACATAGCTGGCATTGTTTCCCGTACGTCTTCAGGAATACCTGTGTCCGCAGTCAATTTCAACTCTTTAGGAACCGTCATATATAGAATGCCCTTACTATTGCGACCCACCTCTGTTGTACTGAGGTCTACAGCGCTAAGCATAATTGAGTCTTTAATAGTAGCTACTTGGTTTGCCAATGGCTTTTCTGGAACACCACGGCTTGCCAATTGTACATCGCCAGACTTAGTTTTTTTCAACGTTTCTACATTCCAGTTAGCACCTTTTTTGTCAGCGTCGCTAGCTTCTGTGAAAGCATTAGCCCCATCTTTTGTACCTACATACACGTAAGTTTGAGCTGGGATAATTGTATCTGGTGCACCAGTTTTATTGAAAGCAGCACCATATACTACATTAGGAATCACAGAGGAACCAATTTGTAAGTTGTTATTAGTTTGGCTTTCCACATCAAAGTTAATATTGCCAGTGAAGGTCATATCAGGACCATGATTGATAACTACTACATCCCCTGCTTGAGGAATGACAACTGGACCTACTGGGCCCGCCATAGCTACGCCCGCCATAGAAACACTAAGGCAAGCTGTTAATAATGCACGTTTCAAAACAGATTGTTTCATAGATATACTCTCATTTCTCTATAGTGACATAATCAGATAGGCTATTTAATACTTCGATAGCCAATGGCCGTGTTGAAGGTGTACACCTCAGCATACATCGTCCATTTATATCTATAGAGGTCATAACCCCTAAATATTCATAGCCTTCTATGATGCGATTGATATAGTTTGTATGCTTCGGCTCAAGATGAAAGAACACATACGCCTCTTCCCCAGAGGTCTCGAAATCTGGTACATCAGGAAATGCACCGATAGATTTACTCGGTTCTAATGGTGTACCACGCATAATTACTCCGCTTTAGGTTTGCACTCACGACGCATCATGGAGTATGGTTCAAGTGGTGTATCCATGTAAATGCGCACTTTCATTTGAGCATGTGGTGCTACATCGATTGGATTACCATCTTCATCTGTCATTTTTTCAATTACAGTCTCAACAAGCTCACCCTTAGGTTGGCAGAATTCCACTTTATCGCCTACCTTAAAGTTGTTACGTTGTTCAAGATCAACGTATTTTTCTTCTTCGTTATAGCCCATAACTAAACCGATAAAATCATGGCTTTGTGTATTGGTAGATTTACCATAGTTCTGAGCTGTTTCATCAGGACGACCTTCTGCAAAGCCATCAGTATATGGACGGTGAGAAATTTTTTCTAATTCTGCAATCCATTCTGGACGAACATACCAATCTTTACCTTCTTTAAGATAAGTATCGATAGCTGTACGATATACTTTCGCCACTGTTGCGCAGTAGTGAACAGATTTCATACGGCCTTCGATTTTAAGGCTATCGATGCCAGCTTCATATAAGTCTGGAATACGGTGAATCAAGCACAAATCTTTAGAGTTAAAGATATATGTCCCATGCTCATCTTCTTCAATTGGGTAATATTCACCAGGTCGATTAGATTCAACAAGGGAGTATTTCCAACGGCAAGATTGAGAGCATTGACCACGGTTCGCATCGCGGTTGCCTGTCATATAGTTAGATAATAGGCAACGACCAGAGTAAGAGATACACATAGAACCATGTACGAAGGATTCAATTTCGATATCTACATTGTCCTTCATTTCTTTAAGGTCAGCCAAAGACACTTCACGAGCTGCTACTACACGTGTAGCACCCAATTCTTTCCACATATGAACTGTGTGCCAGTTTGTTGTAGATGCTTGTGTACTTACATGAAGTTCAAGGCCTGGAGCAACGCGTTTAGCAAGGCTGAAGATACCCATATCAGCAACGATAATTGCATCAACACCGATACTTTCAAGGAATTTCAAATAATCCTCTAAACCTTCAAAATCCTCATTGTGAGGAATGATATTACATGTAACATGGATTTTTTTACCATGAGCATGTACGAATTCTACAGCTTCCTTTAATTCCTCGTCGGAGAAATTAGAGTTACCTGCGCGCAAGCCAAAACGTTTGCCTGCACAATATACGGCATCCGCACCGTAGCGAATCGCCATTTTAAGCTTGTCCATATTACCGGCTGGACAAAGCAATTCCATAAAATGTTCTGCCATTATTTGTTGTGCCCTTTCCACACACTCACACTCATGCCATCCCCCATAGGGTAAATGGTAGTGTTAAACAATTCTTTATTTTCAACATATGTTAAGTATTCTTTTAACCGTTTTACGATAGTTTTAAACCGTTTTGGCGGCTCCTTATCGCCCCGTACATAGCCTCTAAAGAGTACATTATCCGCTAGGATAACGCCCCCTTCTTTCACATGCGGCAAAATGAGTTCTAACTGTTTTAGATATTGACCTTTAGGACCATCTAAAAAGACAAGATCATATTCACCTGTGAGTTCCGTTAAGACTTGAGACGCATCACCTTTCAGCAATGTAATTTTATCAGCATAATCGGATTGGTTAATATAATATTTCGCCATTTCGTGGCGCACATCATCTAGTTCAATAGATGTAATATGCCCATCCTCTTTATCGAGTAGCGGAGCCATCAATAAAGCAGAGTAACCAATGGCGGTGCCCACCTCTAACACAGAGGTGGGCCGGTATAAACCTATTAATTCTTCAAATAGATGAACCTCAGATTCTCGTAGAATCGGTACATCATTAATCATTGCGTAAATACGCTGTTCATTTAAGATATCATTTAATGTCATGAAAGTAGATTCAATCTCCTACATTATTTATTGCTATTACCACTAGGAACTACCAACGTAGAACGATCCACAGTTTCAGCTGGCTTCACTTCAATATGAGGAACTTGTTGTGTACTTGGTACAACATTTTGCATAGACTCTGGAGCCGGTGTTGTAGTCGGTACATACGAATTAGAACCAGATGATTGCGTAGCTGGTGCAGATTGAACTGGTGCTTGTGGAGCTGGTGTTGGTGCTGGGATTTCAGCAGCTGGAACCGTTGTAGGTGTATATTTGTACGTAGGTTCCACATCAACATATTGAGAATCTGCTTCCACTGCCTCTTCGGAGCTGTAGTTGTAGTTAGGTTCTGTCGTAGCCACAGCCACGTCATAGTTAGGACCAGCTTGTACTGCTGCCTCTGTATTAGAGGCCGTAGCTGTATCATTACCATAAATTTTATGAACCGCCGCTAAATGTTCTTCGTATGTTTTAGAGAAGTGGTTATGCCCCTCTTTATCAGCTACAAAGTATAAGTACTCAGTATCTTCAGAATGCAATACTGCATCTAACGCTTTTTTACCTGGGTTAGCAATTGGTCCTGGCGGCAAACCTTTTGATACGTATGTATTGTAAGGGCTTTGTAATTGTGTATCACCAATAGTGACATCTTCTTTCGCATAACCTAATACATAGGAAATCGTTGCATCAGATTGCAATGGAATGCCATGGGCTAAACGCTTTTTAAATACACCAGCAATTGTTGGACGATCCGCATCAAATAAAGATTCACGTTCAACAATAGATGCCAATGTTACAAAGTCATGAATACTCATGTGTTGAGCTTGAATTTGTTTCTTCACAGCTGGTGTGAGGTAACGATTCATTTCGTCAGCCATCATTTGAATGACTTCGCGTGGCGTAGCTCCTACTGGAATCTCATAGGTACTTGGGAATAAAAAGCCCTCTACTGGATATGTAGCCGGTCTTGTACCCTTCATGTATGGATATGGTACAAAGGTTTTCGCTTCTGCTAAGAAGTCCTTTGCCTTCATAATTTGATTTTTTTCTAGAACGATAGCAATATCCCCAACGGTATATCCTTCAGGAATGGTAACACGAATCGATTCTACATGACCTTCTTGTAATAAGGAAATGAGTTCGCGCACAGTTACCTTATTAGGAATTTGGTAGTGACCAGTTTGAAGTTTATCATTGGTACCGCTCAAATATAACCAAAGCTTAAAGCCTTGCGTAGAACGAATGAGACCTCGTTCATAGAGCATGTCTGCAATTTCAGTACCAGTCTGTCCCTTTTCAATGACAAGCACCTGTGTACCATCATCTTGAGCAAAGGTGTTAGGCACCAAGTAAATTGCACCAAGACCACCTGCGATGATTAATACACCTACAATAATAAGGATTAAAATATATCTTAAGGCTTTTCTCACGACGTTGAGTTCCTTTCTGTGACATAACAGTATTTATCATCTTATTATACCATAAAGTCCATATTTCCCCTATATAAAAGGACATTATCCTAGTATGGGCGGCTCTTAATGTATAGAAAATAAAAATAGCGCATTGTCCAATGACAACACGCTAGATTTACGAGGAAGTCGACTATTCGCCGTCTTCCATTTCTTCATACAATTTTACTAGAGTTTCAAAGTTTTCATCATCTTCATCTAAAGGTACGTATTCTTCTACGCCCTCTTCATTTGTTTCGATGCGAGCCAAGATCATGTATGTGTCATCTTGACCTTCGTGGTCAGCCTCTTCATCTTGTACATGTACAAGAACAGCATATTCTTGGCCTTCATGACTTAAAATAATGTCCTCTGTGAAGTACTGTTTGTTACCATTTTCATCTTCGAATTCCAAGTAATATACTTCGCCTTCAAAATTTTGGTCAACCATCGGAAACCCTCCTTAAGAAAAAATACTTATTTATTAAACTGCAAGCGATCTAAATATCCTTGCAATATTACAACCGCTGCCATTTTATCAATAACGGACTTACGTTTTTTACGACTCACATCAGCTGCAATGAGTTGGCGTTCAGCCATAACAGTAGATAACCGCTCATCCCAATATGTTACAGGTAAATCGATGACTTCCTTCATCTTTTCAACAAACTCTTCGGTCTTTTCAGCCCGTTCACCTTTTGTACCATTCATATTCTTCGGCATACCTACTACTAATTCATGTACTTCATATTCAGCAATGAGTTCTTGTAAGCGGTTAAAGTCTTTTTCAAGAGATGTTCTACGAATGGTTTCAATACCTTGTGCTGTCATGAGCAGTGCATCGCTACAGGCAATGCCGATAGTACGGCTGCCCACATCTAATGACATAATTCTCATTATAGTTGTTTTGCCTTTGCGTATTCTTTCAACAATTCCTCAATCAAGTCATCCCGTTCTAAACGGCGGATATCAGAACGCGCATTATTATAGCTTGTAATGTACGCTGGATCACCAGAGATTAGATAACCTAAAATTTGATTGATTGGATTGTAACCTTTTTCTTGAATAGATTGATAAACACGAGTGAGAACCTCTTCAGCTGTCATCGGTTCATCGTCTACTTTACGGAATAACATAGTTTCATCAGAAACCTTCATCGTATCCCTCCTTTTTATTACATTGGCAGGTTTCACTGCAGAAGTGAAACCTCGCCTTCTATTATACTTGAATTAAAGCTACAAAGTCAGTAACTTTTTTATGCATTATAAAATTTTTCTATAACAGAAACAAGTATAATTATAAAATTATATGCCTATTGTAACATAGATGTTAAAGCTTCACCACCAGCTTTTAATGCTTCCGCCAATTTAGCTGGTTCTTTACCACCTGCTTGAGCCATATCTGGACGGCCACCGCCATTACCACCAGCTACTTGAGCTGCTGCTTTTACGATATTACCAGCTTTAGCACCTTTAGCGACTACGTCTTTGGATACTTTACATACAAAGTTAACTTTGTCATCACCCATAGCAGCGCCTACGAGCACTACGCCAGAACCATCTAATTTATCAAGGCCCATATCAGCTAGATCACGTAATTCATCAACAGAGGAAGCTTTTACAGAAGCCGCTACAAATGCTACATCGCCAATCATAACCTTACCAGCAATGATATCAGCTGCACCTGCTGCAGAAACCTCTTTACGAATTTGTTCTAATTCTTTAGCAGTTTCTTTTGCTTCTGCTAATACTTGATGTAAACGTTCTTCTACTTGAGGCGCTTTAGTTTTAAGTTCCCCTGCCATGCGTTCGATAGTCAAGCGATCGTGTTTTGCTGCATCTAGAGCTGCACGACCTGTAATCGCTTCAATACGACGTACACCAGAACCAATACCTGCTTCAGATGTTAAGCGGAAGGAACTAATGAAAGCAGTATTGCCTACATGAGAACCACCACATAATTCAACGGAGAAGCCAGGAACCTCTACAACGCGAACTACATCACCATATTTATCGCCAAAGAGTGCCATCGCACCTTTCGCTTTTGCTTCGTCCATGGACATTTCAGCAATAGCTAGGTCTGTAGCTTTTAAAATTTCTTCATTTACAAGAGCTTCGATTTGATCAAGTTCCTCTTGTGTTACAGGGGAGAAATGAGTGAAGTCAAAGCGCAAGTAATCAGGAGTTACTAAGGAACCAGCTTGGTTAACATGCTCGCCAAGAACCTTTTTCAATGCTGCATGTAACAAGTGTGTTGCTGTATGGTTGCGGGCCATTGCTGCGCGGCGATTTGTATCCACTTCAAGTGTTACATCATCACCTTCAGAGATAGAACCTTCTACAACAGTACCGATATGGTATACAGTGCCTTCAGGTAAACGTTTTGTGTTATGAACCTCTACCTTACCCATTGGGCCAACGATAAAGCCTGTATCACCTAATTGACCGCCCCCTTCAGCGTGGAATGGTGTGGTGCGTACGATAACAGTAATTTCATCGCCATCAGCTGCTGTTTGCAAGCGTTCAGAGCCTTTACCGATCATTAATACGGAAGAAGCAGTTACAGCTTCATCTTCAAGAAGCTCTTCGTCTTTCAAGAATGTGATGTCAGGTGTTGCTACCTTAGCATCTTCTTTTACACGAGCTTCACGAGCACGTTCACGTTGTTCCTTCATAGCCGCATCAAAACCTTCATGGTCAATTGTAAAGCCACGTTCAGAAGCGATTTCTTCTGTTAACTCCCAAGGGAAGCCATATGTATCATAGAGTTTAAATACTTCTGTACCAGGAACTACAGTTGCCTTTTCAGCAGCAAGTGTATCGATTAAGGAGTTTAATAACTCAAGACCTTGTTCCAATGTTTGGTTGAATCGTTCTTCTTCGTTTTGGACAACACGTTTAACGAACTCTTGTTTTTCTGCAATGGATTTAATACCAGGGCCAAGAATATCAACTACTACGTCAATAAGTGGTGTTAAGAAGATACCTTCAATACCAAGCAAACGGCCATGACGTACAGCACGACGTAAAATACGACGCAATACGTAACCGCGACCTTCGTTGGATGGCAATACACCATCAGAAATCAATGCAGTAACAGCACGAGCATGGTCAGCGATAACCTTCAAAGAAACATCTGTATTAGGATTTTCATTATATGTAACGCCAGCGCGTTTTGCAGTCGCTTCAATAATAGGGAAAATCAAATCGGTTTCAAAGTTTGTTTTGCAACCTTGCAATACGGAAGCCAATCGTTCAAGACCAGCGCCTGTATCAATGTTTTTATGTTGCAATGGCTCATATGTGCCATCTGGCATTTTATTGAATTGAGTAAATACTAAGTTCCAGATTTCAAGATAGCGATCGCAGTCACAACCTGGTGCACAGTTAGGATCATCACAACCATGTTCAGGACCTTGGTCGAAGAAGATTTCACTATCTGGACCACAAGGGCCTTCACCAATTTCCCAGAAGTTATCTTCAAGGCGTGTAATGTGGCTTTCTTCTACACCACAATCATTATGCCATGTATCATATGCTTCTTGGTCATCTGGATATACAGTGACATATAATCTATTTTTGTCGAGTTTAATAACTTCAGTTAAGAACTCCCATGCCCAGTGAATCGCTTCTTTTTTGAAGTAATCACCGAAGGAGAAGTTACCAAGCATTTCAAAGAATGTATGGTGACGAGCTGTGCGGCCTACGTTTTCAAGGTCACCAGTACGCATACATTTTTGGCTTGTTGTAATACGATGACAAGGAGGTACCAATTTACCTGTAAAGAAAGGCTTCAATGGCGCCATACCTGCCCCGATCAATAATAGAGACGGATCGTTTTCTGGAATAAGAGAAAAACTATCTAATTTTAAATGTCCTTTGCTTTCAAAAAACTGCAAGTATGCTTGACGCAGTTCATTACCCTTCATGTGTATATTCCTCCTAAAATTATTTACTCTTCATTATACCGTAAAACCGATATAAAATCTATTAAAAACATTGAGGTCATGCGGAGTTCCTATACTTTTACAATGAGAAAAAGTTAGGATAAAATTCAAGTTTTATATAAACGAAAAAGAGGTTATACAAATCAACAGAACATAATTGATTCGTATAGCCTCTTTTAAAGCTAGTAATGTATTAGCTTATATAACACGTTTTGCGCCGATATAGCGTTCACCCCAATAGCCAGTATCAAGATCTGCTACTGCTACACCACGACTGGAAGTGGCGCTGATGAACTTGCCATCACCAATATAAATACCGGAGTGAGACGGACCTGGTTCATATGTTTCAAAGAATACCAAATCCCCGGCTTTCAAGTTTGCACGAGAAACTTCAACACCTACGTTATATTGTTCATCTGCTAAACGTGGTAAAGAAATACCTTGTTTCGCGAATACATATTTAACGTAACCAGAGCAGTCAAAACCACTTGGAGTGGTACCGCCAAATACATATGGTACACCGCGATATTTGTCTGCTTCTGCCAAGATAGCATGGATGCTATTTGGTGTTTCACTTTTCGTAATATTATTTAATTTAACATTTTTGCCAGTAATGGATTGACCAGCAACACGACGTGATGTCGCATTGTTGTTTGTGAAAGCGGATTTTGTTGCTACTGCTTTAGTCGCCGCATTTTGAGTCAATACTGCCTTCGTAGAACGAGGAGCACTCATCAATGCATTATACGTAGCAGGACCTACGATACCATCCACTGGTAAGCCACGATCTTGTTGGAACAGACGAACTGCCCATTTCGTTTCTTTACCATATACACCATTTTTATCTGTAGCATTATAACCGTGTTTAATTAGTTGTTGTTGAACCGCTGTAACACTTTTGCCCTTATCACCATATTGTAATGTTGTTGCACCTACCATGGCTGTTGTGGCACACACAAAAGTTAATGTTAATGCCGTTATTTTAACCTTACTATATTTTGACTTCATATGCTTCCTTTCCAAAAACTTTTAAAGTAAGTTATTTATTCAAAATATACTAACCGTCTATTTATTTGCATTCACAAATACAGCTAGTCTTCTTTGCTTTTGTTAGTATAAGTCTCAGGTGCCATAAACACATCTGCACTACTAGGTCCAAGTAATGGAGCCTCTTCATGCTCGTCAAAGTTTATAGCTGACTTAACCCAATACAAAGGCCGTTGCTTCACCTCTTCAAAAATACGACCTACATACTCGCCAATAATTCCCAGTCCGACGAGTTGAATTCCACCAATAAACAAAATTGATACGCCCAAGGTAGTCCATCCATTCAAGGCTTGACCCGTAAGATATACATACAAGAGGTGTAATATAAGCAAGAAGCTTAACCCACCACATAGTACACCGACGTATAAAGCAGCCCGTAAAGGAACTCTTGAAAAGGCGGTTACCCCATCGAGAGCAAATCGTATCATTTTACGCACACTAAACTTTGAGACACCTGCAAAACGAGGTGGCGCCACAAAGTGCAACTCAGCTTGTCTATACCCTAAGGCACCGACAATACCGCGCAAGAAACGACCATGTTCTCTAAACCGTTTCAATGTGCCCAATGCTTTACTATTCATGAGACGGAAATCAGATCCACCTTCAACAATAGGAACATCAGCCATTTTGTTCATTAGTTTGTAATAATACTTAGACGTGAAAGATTTAGCCCAACTAGCATCTTCAGTTGAATCGCGTATGGTGCGCACCACATCATAACCTGACTCCCACAATCTAACAAGTTCAGGAATCAAAGCCGGTGGATGCTGCATGTCACCGTCCATTGTAATAACTGCATCTCCATGAGCATAATCAAGACCACAGGTAAGTGCAGTCTGATGCCCAAAATTACGAGCAAGCAATAACACTTTGACATGTTTATCATTGTAAGCAATTTCACGCAATATCATAGGTGACGAATCACTAGAACCGTCGTCTACATAGATTAATTCATAATCGTACGTGAGTCCTGACATAACATCAGTTACAGCTTTATAAAAATTCGCTATGTTCTCTTCTTCGTTATATACAGGCACTACAATAGAAAGTAACATAAATCCTCCAAAGTATTTTACTCACATATTTTAAGTTAATTAGTAAATTAAGGCAAATCAACAAGGTTAACAATAAACAAAATTATATCTATAAATCCAGTAACTATGCGATTTCTTTAAACTCTATAGGCTTTTCCCTTCATTCGTCTTATATATAAGCAATGCAAATAAATAACAACTTAATTTATATCAAATATTACTCAATATGCAGTATTATAAAATAAATTTATATATATA
>URQX01000002.1 GCA_900550175.1 uncultured Veillonella sp. | reverse complement strand
ACGTAAACAAAAGAATAAATACCAAATCGTAGCTGGTGAACGTCGTTACCGTGCTGCTATCATTGCAGGTCTTGAGACTGTACCAGTTATTGTAAAGAAATATAATACAGAAGAGATGACAGAAGTGGCCCTCGTTGAAAATCTACAACGTGAAGGCTTGGATCCAATTGAAGAAGCTTTGGCATACCAAGGTTTAATGGATACGTATAAACAAACTCAAGAAATGATTTCTGCTCGTCTAGGTCGCAGTCGTTCTTATATTGCAAATATGGTTCGTTTGTTAAAATTATGTGATTCTGTACAAAAAGATCTCATTGAAGGTGACTTAACAGTAGGTCAAGCGCGTCCATTGTTGGCATTGCGTAGTGCAGCGCAACAAATTGAAGCTGCTGAACGTATTAAAGAGGGCGAGTTAAGTGCTCGTCAAGCAGAGGCTCTTGTGAAGTCTATGCAAAATAAGACACCTAAAGCAAAGGCTGCTAAGCCACAAAGTACTGCAGAGGTACGTGCTCTTATGGACCGTTTAAAACTAAGCTTAGGCTCTCCTGTAAATATTAAATTCCGTGCTGGTAAAAAGGTTCAAGGTAAGATTGAAATTGCTTTCTCCTCTGAAGCAGAATTAGAACGTCTCATTGCTTTTATGGATGGTCAAGATAATACAGACGATACTGAAACAGTAGAATTTAGAGTATAATTGATATACTTAAATTCGAATCGAATTATGTGAATTTAGTAATGACAAACCGATAACAATTCTGTATAATGTAAATACAATTTACAATCCACGGTAAAAGCGTAGTCTACGGACTGCGCTTTTACTGTATATAAGGTATTTTATTGAGTTATAATAATATTGTAAGATAACTTAGTAGATCATAATACATGCTAATACATACTAATACGTACTAATACGTACTAATACGTACTAATACGTACTAATACGTACTAATACATACTAATACATGTTGTAAGATGATTAACTATATTTTGTAATAAATATAAACGTTAAGTAACAAGGATAGACTATGGAACAAACACCTAAAGCAAACCGCGTGCATATTGGCTTTTTTGGTCGTTGTAACGCTGGTAAGTCTACATTGATTAATATGTTAACAGATCAGCCTGTATCCCTTGTATCTGAGGTGGCAGGAACAACGACAGACCCAGTGAGTAAATCCATGGAGATTTTACCACTAGGACCTGTAGTGATTACCGATACAGCTGGTATAGATGATACAACTGAATTAGGTACATTGCGGATGAAGAAAACAGAAGAGGTTGTGAAGAAGATTAATCTCGCTGTTTATGTACTTCGTACCGATGAAGAACCAACTGCTGATGATATGCATTGGTTAAGCCTATTAAAACAAAATAATGTGCCTATTGCATTATTTATAAATAAAATCAATGCAGAAATTGACAAAGAAAATGATAAAGAAAACAACATAGAAAATAAAACAGATGCATCTACTTATGTAGAAACTCATAAGGGATTATCTGAATTAGCTACTGTCATTGGTTCTGCTGATTTTACATCTAAGGTTAAACGTTTAGAGTTACTCGATCTTCTGGGCGGATTAACACCACTTGATGTAGAAGGTGATCAAACTCTATTACAGGGCTTAGTAGAAGAGGGGGATACAATCATCCTCGTATGTCCTATTGATAGCGCAGCGCCAAAGGGCCGTCTCATTTTGCCACAAGTACAAACCATTCGAGAAATTCTCGACTATAAAGGCTTAGCGCTAGTGTGCCAAACAGAAGAGTTACCAGCTATGATTAATTCTCTTAAGAACCCACCTAAGATGGTTATCTGTGACTCTCAAGCCTTTGATCGAGTTGATGAGCTAACACCTCGTAGAATTCCGTTGACGTCCTTCTCCATCTTGATGGCCCGCTTTAAAGGAAAATTACAGGACTTAGTAGCTGGTGTAGAGGCGATTAAAAATTTAAAACCAGGTTCTAAGGTGCTTATTAGTGAAGGTTGCACACATCGCCGTCAATGTGATGATATTGGAACTGTAAAAATTCCTAATCTGCTAAAGAAGCAAGGTCATACAGATTTACAATTAGAATTTACGAGTGGGGGAGCCTTCCCAAAAGATGTATCTCAGTATGATTTAATCATTCATTGTGGTGCTTGTATGCTCACACGCCGCGAGGTATTACGACGTATTGAATGTGCTGTTGTACAAGGCACACCAATCGTAAATTACGGTGTACTCATAGCCGCTCTACATGGTATACTAGAACGAGCGATAAGCCCATTTATTGACGAAATAAAAGGGTAGATATAATTAATTTATAACTACATATATTAAATTAAATTGCATGCAGTCATTTAACTTTCACAATAAGAATGGTATAATTAAGTGTTGGAGTTTGAATGATTGTATAGGAAGGAATATACATGTTCGAATCGATTCAACCGTGGATTGGCATGGCAACCATCGTCCTTGTTATAGCGTTGTTAGTGTATTGTATTATCTTGCACATTCGCTTAGGGAGCCTTAAAAAGAAATACGATTTCTTTATGCAAGGAGACAATGGTGCGAGCCTAGAACGTAAATTATCTGTAGAGGTTAGCGAAATTCGCGATGCTGCAAAGGGTCTTGAGACCATGATGACCGAGCAAGCGGCAATCCGCAATATTCAAAGCAATACGATACAAAAAATTGGCTTTATTAAATATAATGCCTTTGAAAATATCGGTAATGATTTGTCCTTTGCACTTACATTGCTTGACGGCAACAATAACGGCATCTGTATCTCCAGTATTTACGGTCGTAATGAATCCCGTATTTTTAGTAAACCCATTGTGAAAGGTAAAAGTCTCGTAAGTCTTTCACAAGAAGAATTAGAGAGTTTGAACGAAGCGTTGGGCGAACGCACCAATGAGGAAGCGTTAACGAGCGCCATCGTTTCTAAATAAGGAAGGTTTGTATTGAAAGTACCGGCATTTATTTCAAACAAAGTTGAAAGAAATGGTGACAACTGCATATTGACATTAACAACCAAGCAGGCGAAAATAGCAGCCATTGTAGGCTCTATCTTAATCATCGTGGCGTTGGTTTTCGGCATTTGGGGCATTGTGCGCCAAGCTGAGGTAGTGCAATTACGTCAACAGACACAATTGCAATCGGAACAGTTGAAGTTATTACAACAAAAAACAGATGTTCTAGATAAGAAAATTCAAAACTTAAATCAAATTAGCGAAGAAAATAAGCAAATGCTTAAGGGCGCTGAATCTGGCACACCATCTCAAGGTGGCGGGGACGGTAGCGACCCAAAGCAGCAAGCCGCTGATGAAAGCGAAGTAAAGACGCTGACGGCGGCACAATTATCAGCGCGTCTGTCCAAAATGGACAAGGATGCACAAAAACTGTTAGTTAGCTTCTATACAATGCGTAACATCCTTCGCGATGGTGGTGCGCAAGACCTTATGGCTATGCAATCCATCAACTTCTCCGCTGGCTCTGGTGGTGTTAGCAATAACACTACGCCAAGTATTTGGCCGAGCAAGGGCGTTATTACCTCTCCATTTGGTAGCCGTGTGGACCCTGTAACGGGCGCTATCGGTGCATTCCACGAAGGGGTAGATATTGCGGATGACTATGGTACACCAATTGTGGCGACTGCTGCGGGCGTTGTAACCTTTGCCGGTTATACAGAGGGCGGTTACGGCAATCTTGTTGAAATCGACCATGGCAATGGCTTCGTAACACGTTATGGCCATAATAGTGCTGTATTGGTAACCGTAGGGATGAGCGTAAAACAAGGTCAAACAATTGCCTTGATGGGTAGTACTGGTAAAAGTACAGGCGCCCACGTTCACTATGAAGTACGCCTCAATGGATCTCCTACAGACCCAATGATCTTCTTACCAATTAGTAACTAAAAGGTAAAACTAACAGCTCATTACGTTCCTGTACCATCCATTACGATATACGTAAAATCAATTATGCTAAACGTAATATAAAACAGAATATATGTAACATGAAACATAATTCATAGAAAAAAGAACTTGTTATGCGTGCAAATGCACTAATAGCAAGTTCTTTTTCTTTATTTTTGCATATATATATTGTAAAATAAAAGTATATGAACGGAGGTATATCTATGAAGGCCTATGTACAAGTTTATACCGGCGAAGGCAAGGGCAAAACGACCGCTGCTATCGGTCTAGCAATCCGTGCCATCGGTGCTGGCAAGAAAGTCCTTTTTTTGCAATTTATGAAATCTAAAGTATATAGTGAACATACTATTTTACCTACCTTACAGAATTTAACCTTAGAAACTGTGGGCAAGCCATTCTTTATCATCAAAGAAGGGATGAAGAGCAAGGACGAACTCGCTAAATGGGGCGATGAAGTCGTTGTCTTTGAATCTGGCAATCCACCAAAGGACTATGTAGCTCTCATTGAAAAAGGCTATGAACGTGCATTGGCTGCTATTAGCAGTGGTGAGTACGATCTAGTCGTTCTCGATGAATACAACATGGCACTCTTCTTTGAACTCATTACATGGGATAAAACAAAGGCGTTGCTCGATGCTCGTCATCCAGAAACGGAACTCGTATTCACGGGCCGTGGGGCTCCTCAAGAATTAATCGACGAGGCAGACCTTGTAACGGAAATGAAAGAGGTCAAACATTACTACCTTCAAGGCGTAATGGCTCGAAAAGGTATTGAAAACTAATCATAGGTACACCTAAGGAGGTGATGTGGTTGAGTACAGTGGCTATTGTGGCCCTCATTATTGTGGCCATCATTGCAGCACTCATCTTGATTATCCTACTGACACCAATCACATATAGCATCGAAATTAACGGACGCTCGCCATATCGTGGCGAGGTGCGCGTCAAATGGCTGTGGCGGGTATTTTCACTGCATCTAGCGTATTTGCAGGACAAACCATTTTTTAAGGAATTATATATTTTGGGCATGCTCAAGATTGGTCCTGTGAAAGACTATGAAGAATGGCTTGAAAATCGCGTAGACGAAGAATACCAAAAAGTTGTGGACGAAGACGATGATATGTCACAAGCAGAGGCCTTTGCTAAGGCAATGCAAGGGGGCGGACAAGGTCCTTCTGCAAGCTCTAGTGGTACTAGCTTTGATGATTTGACGAGCGCTCAGCGTTCTGACGCTACCTTTAGTGATGAAGAAGCGCCAGGAGCTGGTAAATCTGAAAATCCAAATGAACGCATTGAACGTCCTGAACAAGCTTCTAAGGATATGGATGCACAGGCTCGTGCTGATCGGTATGACTCTATTCAGCAAGACCCAACATCCCATATTCAAAGCGATGATGAAACAGTAAGTCGCGTTACTTTCAACAGTGATGGTTCTATTAAGGAAAAGGTATTTACGAAGGTGAAAGACCTCAAAACGACGGTTAAACATCGTTTTGAAAAACCAGATCCAAATGATCCAGTGGCATCATTTAAGTCTAAAATTCCTACATTCTGGTTCATGAAACATGTAACAAATACAGAATTGTGGCACCAGCTATTCCTTGTTTCGAAACGATGCTATGACCACTCTAAACCACGCGATGTGGTCATAGAAGGTCGATTTGGTCTCGGTGACCCATATCGCATGGGGATTATCGCATCTATGCTGTACAGCATTTGGCCTGAACAAGCTGAGAACATCGAGCTCGATTATGTAAATTGGGCCGGTGAAGGTAGCGGCCATATTAAAGGGCGCATCATTTTAGCTGTCATGGCTTGGCATGGTACAAGATTCTTGCTATCTAAACCAATGCGTTCCCTATTGGGTGAAAGCGCTCGCGTCTTCTGGGTTAAACGGAAGGAAGCTAAGCAGTTAGAAAAGCTGAAAGCCGAACAAGGCCAAACAGCGTAAGGATATATTAAGTCAACTAAGTACATGAGCTAATATAGCAATGATACTTTCACAAAAAGCGGAGGTACTGTGATGGAAAACAGTAATGTAAAAGAGAATTTGGAAGTCCTATTCGAGAAATTCAAAAATATGATTAAGGTGGAAACTGTAGTAGGCGAAGCTGTGCAAATCGGCGATACTACACTTGTTCCATTCGTAGACGTAACATTTGGTTTTGGTACTGGTACAAACCACAACACTGCTAACAAAAACCACGAATGTGGCGGCGGTGGCGGCGGTGCCAAAATGGAACCAAGCGCTATCCTCGTTATTAAAGGCGAACGCATCGAGTTGTTCAACATTAAAGGCAACCCTTACAGCAGCAGCTTCGATCGTCTTATCGGTTTGGTGCCTGACCTCGTGTCCAAATTGAAATCCGATAAATACATTTATTTGAACGATGAACAATAATTCGATATCGAATTATAAATACTAGGTGAAAGCCGTAATACCCACATGTGTGCTCTGAATATGTCCGTAGCGACTGCTATTATAGCTTCAGAGTATACTTGTGGGTATTATTTTAACTTCTATAGACTTTCATAAGCATTTCATAGGGCTTTATTATGCTATGTAACATAGTCTTGTGAAAGTTAGCGAGATTTGTTATAGTAAAAATAGTACACTATTGGATTGTATAGTGACACTTTTATTTCGAGGAGGATTTCAGATGAAATTATCTAAAAAATTAACTACCCTAGCTATCGTTGGTGCTATGTCTGCTACTGCTGCAGTAGCAAGTGCTGCTAACATTGGCTTAGTAAATATGAGCCAAGTAGTAAATAGCTACCCTGGCTATGGTGCATTAGATATGAAAATGCAACAAGTAGACGCTCAATACCGTCCACAAATTGAGAAAAAAGTACAAGAAATTGAAAAAATTCAAGATCAAACTCAAGCAGAAGCTGAATTCAATAAATCCGTAGCTCCATTGCTTCAAAAAGAAAACGAAGAAATCAACAAAATTGCTCAACCTATGATGCAAGCAATTCACAATGCAGTTGAATCTATTCGCGTTGAGAAACAAATGGATGTAGTATTGGATGATCCATACACAATCCGTGCGGCTGACGCTAACAGCAAAATCGAAAACATTACTAACGAAGTAATTAGCCGTCTTAAAAAATAATACCGGCTAAAAAAATAATATGAAATGGCCCCTTGTCTGGTTTCAGATAAGGGGCTTTTTGATTTAAAGGAATTTTATAGTAAGATAGAGAAATATATTAACAGAAGTAGTCTGTATATCCAAGCCTTGATGGTTCATATTGGTATTGATAAACTTACTTATTCAGAGGAAGTAGCTTATCAAATGACGCAATTCGTCATTGATGCCACAGATGAAGAGTTTCACCCAACAGTAAATGCGATTATTCATAGAGGTTTAGAAGGTTATTTTTTATATTCAGACCATCAGTTTGATGCTCTTTCAGAAGATTTTAGTGAAGTTGTTCAAGTGGTAAAAGAAGATCTATAGTAGCAAATTAATATATTGTAAGTAGTATATAGGTGTTTTCTTTAAAATAGATTAGCTTATTTCAACTAAGGAGTGAGTTCTAATGAAAGATTTTAAAGTATTAGCCACAGAGCGGTATTCAGTTCGAAAATTTGATACGAAGCCCGTTGAGCAAGAGAAATTAGATATCTTGTTAGAGGCAGCGAGATTAGCACCTACGGCTCATAATTATCAGCCGCAACGCTTACTTGTGCTGAATACGACAGATAGTCTTAATAAACTAAAAGACTGCACTAATGGTCACTTCAATGCGCCGTTGGCGATTATTGTTTGTTATGATAAAACAGTGAGTTGGAAACGGGAATACGATGATGCGGATTTAGGCGTTGTAGACGCCAGTATTGTAGGTTCTCACCTCATGTTTACCGTGGCGGATATCGGTCTAGGAACAACTTGGATTGCTCATTTTGATCCAGCTAAAGTGCGCATGGCATATAATTTGCCGGATACTGTTATACCTGTAGCCATCTTCCCTATAGGATACCCTCATCTAGACTGTGTGCCTGCACCGGGCCATACAAAACGGTCTGATGTAAGTGATCTAACAATATATAATTCCTTTTAAGCTCTACAAAATGTAAGCTCCATAAAAAGGCGGTTAATCTCAACTGATTAACCGCCTTTTCTTATAGGGTTTATGTTTTAAACTAGTTTTTATTCAGGTTTGTGGATAAGGTTTACTACGAATTCGCTGTCTTCAACAAGTGTTGCTTGGATGTAGTTGTCGCCGTTGAATTCTAATACTTGGCCTGGTACAAGTACGTGTTCTTCAGTTTCGTTAAGGAATACTTGTACTTTACCTTTAACTACTGTAAAAATTACGTTTGCTTCTGGGTGGTTGTGTTTTTCAACTTGTTCACCAGCTTTGCCGCCTTTTTTAACGATTACATAGTTAGGACCTTGGAATAATAAACCTAATTCTTGATTAACTGTGCCTGCCATAATAGACCTCCTAATTCTAGCTTTTTATGTTCTGAAAGCTGACGCTATCACTTAATTAAATGAACTTATGTAATTACCTTATACTTACATTATAAATGATATTGCTTATCAATGCTGTGCCTATAGCTACAGTTTTGTAAAATATATAGAAAATTTCAGACATGAAAAAACGAACGTAAAATTTTACGTTCGTTTTTTTGCTCGTTTTCGTTCGTTTATAGTGTCTAAACAAACGGAATGTTATGTATTTATTAATTATTTTTTACGAATGGAATATAAACGTGTACCGTTTTCTTCAGTCGTTACAAGTTCAAAAGCTGGATCAATAGCTTTCACAAAGGCTTCGAACCATGTTTGGTATGCAAGTGCCATGAACTTAGGATCAACGCCTGCTGTACGCCAGTAGCCTGCTTGTAATCTGTGATCGCCAACCCATGTGAATTCGTCAGGGCTTTCAGAAACAACTTGGTCACCACCATCGCAAGGCATGCCATTTACGTAGAAGTTTTGCAACGCATTGTAAATCGCTGGAGCAGTGTGTTCTTCAAGGTTATCTTGAGCCACAACGCCACATGCTTGGCCTTGTACAGCGAACGCATCGAGAATAGCTGTTACTACGTTCACAGCTTCGTCGCCAGAGTTAGTGTCAAGCAAATCTCTGATGAAAGCTGCTTCGCGAACGGATGCAATGTTGATTTGGTTAGCCAACCAGCCGTGGATATTGCCGTGGTCGATGATGTTTTCCAGAGGAATGCTCGGATTGATTGGTTCGCCGTATGTATCTACGGAGATAGAGTGTAATTCTTCTGCTAAATCATCAACAACTTTAGTTGTTTTTTCTAAAATCAAGTTTTCACGCTCCACGAGCAATTGAATTTTACGATATAACCAGTAATGGATGTGACCTAAGAATGCGGACATATTAAGCTCCTTTTCGTGCTGTTTCTAACTTCTCTACTAAATCGTATACATTAACACCGTGAATTTCTGCGGCTTGCCATAATGGCTCAGCTGTGGCAGAAGGGCAGCCTAAGCAACCCATGCCGATGCCTTGCAATACAGGCACAACATTTGGATATGTTTCCACGATGTCGCGAATGATTGTATCTGGTGTAATAGGGGCACCTTCTTCGAGGCGTGGTGCTTCTGGTTCAGGATCGTTACCATGACCAGGCAAGAACACAGCTGGTTCGTCGGATTTGCTTTCAGCTGGAGCACCTTCAAGGTCGCCTAATACAGCTGCTTTGAAAGCCTCTAAACCAATGCGGTCAATGAATTCGCCCATGCGCTCGATTTGTGCATTTTCTTTATAGTATGCAATGATACGATCCACCAATGCAAGAGCTTCTTTTTCAGTTGTTACTTCAGCGATGAGGTCGCCAATGCGAGGGTGTGCACCGCCGCTACCGCCAGCATATACATTCCAGCCCTCTACAGTACCGATAATACCCACATCTTTCATGCGGCTTTCAGTACAAGAATTAAGACAACCGGACACGCCGATTTTCATTTTGCTTGGCATTTCTTGAGACAAATATTTGCGCTCAATTTGCATGCCAAGATGTACGCTATCTTGTTTAGCACGTTTACAGAATGTAGTACCAGGGCAGATTTTTACGCTGCGCACGCGGTTAGATACAGTGTACGCTGGCTCCATGCCGAGCATCTCCCAAGCTTTATCTACGTCTTCTGCTTTCAAATTCGTAATCATAATGCGTTGGCTGCCAGTCAATTTAAGAACGGCGCCGAACTCATTAGCTACGTCGATATATTTTTGTAATTGTTCAGGTTGAATGAAACCTGCAGGAACGCGAGGTGTAATTGCATAACGGCGTTGACCGTTTTTAATGCGTTGTAAATTTGCTGCAATTTGTGCCATATTAAATCCTTTCTCGAGCCCTCTCTGCGGAGAATAGTGGCTAAAACTACTTAGTTAATCTATATAATTCTTTATATATAATTTATACACGCCATTGGGTTTTGTGAAAGCTTCGCACGTATACGAACAGCGTGATGAGATCAACTAGGCGATGCCTCATCAAAACCCGGCGTAACGATCAGTATGGGTATTAAATACTGACCCGATGCTCCTAGTATAAACTATTTTAACACGTAATAATGTAACCTAAGCTACAAAAATGAAAAATTTCAATATTAATTATTAATAGCATAAATGATTTTTGATACTACATAGTGTTATTAAATTTACCCAATTGGTAAATTATTTATTTACATTTGTATTTGAAGAGGTATAATATAATTAACCTACTAGGTAAATTATTATAAATGGCCATTTATATTGTATCAACCATTCACTATGATTTGAGAGAGTCGGTGACATATTGGATATACGATATAAGAATAATAAGTTAGAAACAGTTTGCACAGATGCGGATATTGCCAGACGCGCATACGGACGTGAGATGGCACGTAAAATTCATTTAAGAATTGATCAACTTCGTTTTGCTACATCTATTCAGGATTTGATTTTAAATGGTGTAGGTCGTTGTCATAAGTTGGTTGGAGATCGCAAAACTCAATATGCTATGGATTTAGTACATCCTTATAGACTTATTTTTATACATGTTGATGGAACGTTTCACGTAGTGGAGATTCAAGAAATTATTGATTATCATTAGTATAGGAGATATACATATGAAGATATATGAGAGTAAAACTTTTATTGCTATACCGCCTGGAATGACAATAAAAGAGGTTTTAGAAGATAGACATATGTCGCAAAAAGAATTAGCTACACGAATGGACATGAGTGAGAAACACATTAGTAAGCTCATTAATGGAGAGGTACCACTAACGCAGGATGTGGCAATGCGTCTTGAACGGGTATTTGGTGTAGAGGCAAGTTTTTGGAATGGATTAGAAGCTAATTACAGAGAAAAGATATTAAAAGTAGAGTATGAGAATTCTATTGATGAAGAAATCAACTTTGCTAAACCTTTTGGTTATGCCAAACTCGCACGTTTAGGCATCGTGCCAGAAACAAAAAAGGTAGCTGAGCAGGTTAATAATCTACAAAAGTTTTTTGAGGTAGCTTCTTTAAAAAATGTAGCTAATGACATGGTTATGCCCTTAGTATATGAAAATATTAAGGATATGGAACCAGCTAAAAAGAGTGCGATTTATACACTAGTACAAATCACAAAAGGGCAGGCTCGTTTTGTAGAGATCAATCCTTACGATGCGGAGTTACTAAGAACATTTATACCAAAAATTAAGGACCTTTCTAGTGAACCTTTAATTGGTGTGAAAGAGCCTTTGAAGGACATGTTAGCAGCATGTGGTGTGATTATTGTGTATTTGCCAATTATTGATAACATAACCTCAACATGTATTACCTATTCCAAAGGAAACTCCATTGTTCTTGGTATACCAACGGAAGATTCTGATGCTTTTTGGTCGTTATTAGGTGAGGCTCTACATAATTTGGTAGAACGAGACTATCAACGTAGTAATCGCAAATACCGCAATAATGATCCTGTTACTGTAGTGAATTATTAATTCCGATTTTGAAAATATGTAAGGTGTTACTTCTTAGGCTTTTCTTAGGTCTTTCATCATGCAATTTGTAAGGACTTTTAAAGCACAATTCGTGGGACTCTCATCCTGTAACAAAATAGCGTATAATAGGCACATAGAATATTCTTGATGTAGGAGTACCAATGAAAGTCCTTTACGATACAATTTTAAAAGCAACATATACAGGTCGCCCAAACCGTTTTGTGGTGACCTTAGATTTGAATGGTGAAAGCGTGCTTGCTCATTTGCCAAACCCTGGTCGCATGTGGGAGCTCTTGTTCACCGGTGTGACGATGTACATCGTGCCTCACGACAAGCCTGATGCAAAAACGAAATACCGCGTGGTTGGCATCGAGCGCGATGGGGTCGTAATTATGCTCGACACGAATTACAGTAATGATGTAGCGCAGCATTTGATTGAAAATAAACTCATCCCAGGTTGGGAGGAGTGGCGCGTTGTAAGGAGGGAGTATACGGTTAAACTACATGGCACATCATCACGTTTTGACTTGCTCCTTACCAATGATAAAGGCCATGAGTTCTTGTTAGAGGTTAAGTCTTGTACGCTATTTTCCAAGACGGGTGCTATGTTCCCTGATGCTATTACAGAACGAGGGCGTAAGCATTTACTACATTTGAAAGAATTGCAAAACGAAGGCTACCACACAGGGGTTCTATTCCTCGTACAATGGGATAGAGCGCAGTGGTTCTTGCCAGATTACCATACAGATTTGGAGTTTGCCAAAACCTTTAAAGAGGTAGCCCCTTCTTTAGACTGGAAAGCCGTTGCAGTGGCGTGGGATGAGACTTTTACCATGCCGACCGTAACTCATGAATGTTCCTATCCGAGTAGCATCCTCGACACAGAGGCTTACGATAGTGGCGTGTACGTAATGGTCATGCATCTCGACCATGATTTAGACCTTGAGATCGGCTCTAAAGGGATGATGCATTTCAAGGCGGGCTACTATATGTACGTAGGCTCTGCGAAGGCGAATTTAATGAAACGCATTGAGCGCCATAAGCGAAAACGGAAGAAAATGCACTGGCATCTAGACTACTTCCGAGGTCACTGCGAAATGATAGCAGGTCTGCCAATTCGTACTAGCTGGGCTGATGCGGAATGTGCTCTCGCTGATGCGGTCCGTGGCGTTGCCGAATGGGATGTGCCTAAATTTGGATCCTCCGACTGTGACTGTAACAGCCACCTATTTGGGATGATGGAAAATCCTATTCATAACAAAGAATTTATGGACGTAGTGGAACTTTACAGAATGAATATGCTAGATGGACTAATTAATAGGTAATTATTATTGATGGGACCCGAGAGCTATATGCTTACTTAGTTAAGTGATTGTTGTTGGGGCCCTGTCACATAAGTAGTTTGCTAGTTAAAAAAGTTAGACACTTATTCCTTCGCTCCATAGTGACCTAAGTCGCTTATTCATAAGTGTCTAACTTTTTTACAACCGTATATGTGGAATGGTCCCAACAACAAATCACTTTTCCTTTCGCATGGGGCGGGGCCCCTCAATGGGGAAAGTGTGTGAAGTAGAGTATCATCAATCAGTTGATTTTATCAATGATTATGTCTGAATGCTTGATATGAATGGGAGAAAAGGAGAGAGGGGAGGTCTTGTGTATGAGGTTGTTTAGGTTTGTGTTGTTGGTTGTCGTTGGTATTTGTAGTGTTGTGTTGAGTGGTTGTTCTTTTATATGGACGACAGCGAATGGTGATCCGGCCACGCCAGAGGATATCAAGGCTAGTGTGGAAAAGGAGTTCCGCGTTGTTCATCCTCGCCTAGTTCTTCAATCTGCGGTGGTGGAGAAGGAGAAGCCTTTCCAGCGCAATGTGTATGTTTTTTATGATGAAAGCAATGGTTTTTCTTTTTCCATAAATTCTGTGGTGCATAGTCCAACTTTGCCTGCACCTGGTGGTGAGAGAGATAATAATGCTGATTTTGCTTATTCTCAGGCGTATTTAGTTCATTTGAACTCTTCTTTTGTGGAGAGTGCTAAGCGGTATGGAATGCGAATGGCCACTCATGAGGAGGCGTTGGAGTTAGCTAAATCTAAAGCGACACGCGTTGCTGGTACTAATAAGATACCTTTATTTACATACGATGAGATTGTTTTTGTCGATAAGGCTGTAAAGGGTGAGGATGTTCTAACCTTTATGAAATCTATATATAGCCAATATAAACCGCAAGATAATCCAGTACTGTTGCCTACTGAAAGAAGCATAGGCTTTTACTATTTGCCAAAAGGAGAAGAGGATAAAACAAAAGCGAAGTATTTGATCTCATTTAGATTTAAGGCAAAGAATGATTGGAAAGAAACTATGCTAACTGGAATTGGTAGCACCGGTGCAGACACTTCGGCTGTGGAACGAGACTTTGTTAACATTTTAGATCATATGATACGTCAGTCTATTTGATTTGACTGGTAAGATGATAAAACGATTGTTTAGGGATTACAATCCTAAAATTTTATATAGTTGAAGTGAATAGGGATTATAATCCTAAAATATGATATAATTTAAAGGAATAAGGATTGCAATCCCTGTTTCATTTAAAAGTATGATGGGTTAGGATTACTATCCTAATTTATGTTTCTACTTGTTGCAATAGTAGTGAATATTGTTGAGATAAGGAGGTTATAATGCCTTTAATTCAACGCGAGCAATATTTAGAGTTTTTAAGGCGTCATAAAGATCAAGATGTAATCAAAGTCGTTTCAGGTGTGCGTCGATGCGGCAAATCTACATTATTTGAGTTGTTTAAACAAGAATTATTAGCTAGTGGTGTGAAAGCCAATCAAATCATTTCTATTAATTTTGAAGATTTAGAGTTTGAACCGCTACAGGAGTATCATGCCCTCCATGAGTATATAGTAGAACGATTGATTTCAGAGACTCCCATGTATGTATTTTTAGATGAAGTGCAGCATGTACCACAATTTGAGAAGGTCGTAGGGAGTTTATTTATCAAACCTAATGTGGATATTTATATTACAGGTTCAAATGCATATTTTATGTCTTCTGACATTGCTACATTGTTAACTGGAAGATATGTACAAATAGAGATGTTACCTCTTTCTTTTAAAGAATTTCATAGTGCATATAGTCAGCAAAACTTGTTAGATATGGATATATACAATTTGTATATCGAGCATAGTTCCTTCCCTAGGCTTGTACATGTTGAAGATGATGAAAGTATTGATGAATATTTAGAAAGTATTCTTAATACGGTTGTTCTGAAAGATATTGTGACGAGATTAAAAATTACAGATGTGCCTTTATTATTGGATATTATTAAATATTTATTAGCTAATATAGGGAGTTTGATTAATCCAACAAAAATTGCGAATACCCTCACTAGTTATGGTCGCAAAACGGATAATAAGACGGTTGAGAAATATTTACAAGGTCTCAAAGATGGTCTTTTAATCTATGAAGTTGACCGATTTGATGTAAAGGGAAAAGCGTTATTGCAGCGAAATGCTAAATATTATGTTGTAGATAGTGCATTCCGTAAGTTTTTATTAAGCCGTACAGATTCGGATCGCGGTCATATACTCGAGAATATTGTATATTTGGAATTAATTAGACGTGGTTACCGTGTTTATGTAGGGCATCTACAAAATGGTGAAATAGATTTTGTAGCTAAAAAGCCACATCGTTTAGAATATTATCAAGTAAGCTATACCGTAATGGAGGATACTGCGTTACGACGTGAATTATCACCATTAGAGCAACTTGATGATAACTATCCTAAATATTTACTTACAATGGATGTGTTACATAAAACAGATAATCATAATGGTATAGAGCAAAAGAATGTTTTAGATTGGCTACTAGAGTAGGTAAAGTAGCTTTCACAAAAATGCCTATAATATTAGCGTTAAGCCCTTAAAAATGCTATAATTATATGATAATTCTATTATAGTGTTAGTAAAATGAGGTGAGATTGTGGCAGACCAACAATGGTCCCACGGGAATATTCATCCCGTTCAGATTGATAAAGAAATGAAGAACGCTTATATCGATTATGCGATGTCCGTAATCGTAATGCGTGCTCTTCCAGATGTGCGCGACGGCTTGAAACCAGTTCATCGTCGTATTTTGTACGCGATGCACGAAACAGGCATGACGCCAAATAAACCGTACAAGAAATCCGCTCGTATCGTCGGTGACGTACTCGGTAAATATCATCCACATGGTGATAGCTCCGTTTACGATGCGACTGTACGTTTGGCGCAAGATTTCAATACACGCTACCTCTTGGTAGACGGCCACGGTAACTTTGGTTCCATCGATGGCGATAGTGCCGCTGCGATGCGTTATACCGAAGTACGTATGGCGAAAATTACGCAAGAAATGCTCGCTGATATCGACAAGGAAACTGTTGATTTCATGCCGAACTATGATGAAAGCTTGCAAGAACCAACAGTATTGCCAGCGAAGATCCCAAATCTTCTCATCAATGGTTCCAGCGGTATCGCCGTAGGGATGGCGACAAATATTCCACCGCACAACCTTAATGAGGTATGTAATGGCCTTACAATGCTCATCGATAACCCAGAGGTGACTGTGGACGAATTGATGACGCAAATCAAAGGTCCAGACTTCCCGACTGGGGCGCTCATTTTGGGCAGGGAAGGCATCAAAAAAGCGTACTCCACAGGTCGTGGTAGCGTAAAAATGCGCGCTCGTGCAACCATTGAAGAAATGGCGAAGGGCAAGCATAAAATCGTAGTGACTGAGATCCCATACCAAGTTAACAAGGCTCGCGTTATCGAAACGATTGCGAACTTGAGCCGCGACAAGGTTATTGATGGCATCACAGCACTTCGCGACGAATCTGACCGTCAAGGTATGCGCATCGTTATCGAATTGCGCGCTGACGTGCAACCAGATATCGTTCTTAACAAATTATATAAACACACTCAACTTCAAGAATCTTTCGGCGTGATTATGCTAGCTCTCGTGGATGGTCATCCACGCGTATTGAATTTGAAAGAAGTATTGGGTTACTACTTAGATCACCGTCTCGAAGTAATCGTACGTCGCACTCAATTCGAGCTTAACAAAGCTGAAGCGCGTGCTCACATCTTGGAAGGTTTGTTGATCGCCCTCGACCACATCGATGAAGTTATCGCTACGATCCGCAGTTCTCAAACTGACGAAATCGCACGTAACGCATTGATGCAAAAATTCGGGCTTTCAGAAAAACAAGCAGTAGCCATCCTCGACATGCGTTTACGCCGTTTAACAGGTTTGGAACGCGAGAAAATCGAAGAGGAATACAAGGAATTGTTGGCATTGATTGAAGATTTGAAAGCTATCTTGGCTAGCGAAGCGCGTCAACGTCAAATCATCAAAGACGAACTTGAAGATATGAAGAAGAAATACGGCGACCCTCGTCGTTCTGAAATCACAATTGATACGTCCGACCTTGATGTAGAAGACCTCATCGCTGATGAAGAGATGGTAATTACCTTGACTAAACAAGGTTATATCAAACGCATGAACGCGAACGTATATCGCAACCAACATAAAGGCGGCGCTGGCGTTATCGGCATGAAGACGAAGGAAGACGATTATGTAACGCAAATTATGCATGTTCGCACGCATAATACATTGCTATTCTTCACATCCACTGGCCGTACATATCGCCTCAAAGCATACGAAGTGCCAGAAGCAGGTTCCCGCAACTCTCGTGGTACCGCAATGGTTAACGTATTGCCACTTGCTGTAGGCGAATCTGTTACGACTATGATCGACCTTGAACGTATCCATGAAGATGTAAACTTATTCATGGTTACTGAGTTCGGCGTTGTAAAACGTACAGCTATCGAAGAATACCGCAACATCCGTCGTTCTGGCCTCAATGCTATCAACCTCGACGAAGGGGATCGCTTGATTTCCGTAAGCGTAACCACTGGTGACCAAGATATCTTGATTGGTACTAAATCGGGTATTGCTATTCGTTTCAGTGAAAGCGACGTACGTCTCATGAAACGTGCGGCTCACGGTGTACGCGGCATTAAACTTAATACTGGCGACGTAGTTGTAGGCGCTGGTGTTCTTAATGCTGATGAAAGCGAAGCTCAAGTGTTTACAATCTCTGAAGAAGGTTTTGGTAAACGCAATGATGCGGAAGCTTACACATTGCAAAAACGCGGTGGCAAAGGCTCTAAGAACTTCAAAATTACGAACAAAACTGGCGACGTAGTTGCTGTAGAGGTTGTTCATAATGATGACGAAATTATGCTTATCTCTGAACAAGGCAAAATCATCCGCTTCAACATGAACGATATTGCTGTGAAGAAGGGCAAAGCTATTTCTGGTGTGAAAACACAAAACCTCGACGAAGGTGATAAAGTAGCTAGCATTGCTGTTATTCCAGGTGCTGAAATCGAAGACGAAGTAGCAGAATAATTGGTATTAATACTATATGTAAGAAACTATGGGCGGCCATCTTAGATGGTCGTCTCTAGCGTTAAGGAGTTTAGAAATGAAAAAATGGTTAGCTGCAATGGTTGCAGCAGGGGTTTTATTCTTCGGCGGCTTTGGTCAAGCCAGTGCTGCTGATTGGTACTATATCGATGCTGATGCTGACGATGCAGCATGGTTCATCGATAATTCTTCTGTATATAAAACAGATGATGCGGCAACAGTACTCGTTAAAATTAACAATGTAGAAGGCTTCACATATATCTACACAGTACGCATTGACCGTAAAGAAAAAACATGGACAGAACTTGATACAACAGTATACAGCGCTGCAGGCGTAGCGTTATTGTCCAGCAAAGAAGCACAAAAACCTACAAAAATTGAAGATGATACCATGGGGGCGGAAGTTATGCAGGCCCTATGGGGTAAATAATCCTTCGGTGTAGGGATGCCCATTCTAGACTGTGTGTTTAGATAGTAGACCCAACACTTCTATGAAAGCCTCCAAAGCGAGCTAAGTCGTTTTCATAGAAGTGTTGGGCCTTTTTATTTCTAATTTACGCTAACCTTAGTATGGGCATCCATCCCTATTACAATACGATTATTTGATCCCATAGGGCCTCGCTAGACGTTCCTAGAGGAATAAGCTAAGTCGTTTTCAGAATAGTTCGGGGCTTTCTGTTTTCTTACCAATCTTACAGGGCGAATATCAGATATCAAATCCATTGGATTATATAAAGCCCATAGGGGCCTCGCTAGACGTTCCTTAGGGGTTCTATATAATTTATGCATTTAATAGAGTTTTTATTAGTAATATGCAATTATGGTGTTATAATGAAGGCGTAGGGAATTTATGGTATGCAGATTGCATAGTTATTTGAATTTTATAGTCAGGAGAGAATGGTTATGAAAAAATGGTTTGCTTGTTTAGCGGTAGCCGGTTTATTGTTTAGCGCTGGTGTGGGTGTGTCTCATGCTGAAAGTTGGTATGCTCTAGATACGGACCAAGCTGGCCGTACTGGTTACATCGACAATGACTCTGTTGATAAAAACGATGCTCGTGCTACATTGCGCTTGAAGATTGTAGATCCAAATGGAGATCACTCTATTTACACAATGACATTCAACCGTGCTGATAAAACAATACAGCTCATTGATGTTGCTACATATAACCCACAAGGCTATATGATTGGCTCTGAAACATTGGCAAATACAAAAGTACAAATACAAGAAGGAAGTAACCTAGATCACGTGTATCACTTGATTTGGTAAATTTTCTCATTTCCTAATGAGGAAATCTTTCCAAAACTTCGTTTGGGAGTAGTTACCTAAGTCGGTCTCAAAGAGATAGAACCCTTTCTGCACGTATAATTAAATGTATCTAAATTATTTATTCCCTTAAATTATGGTATAATTTAAGGGAATAATTTTATATATAAGGGATTAGAACCGAATGGAGGTGTGTGTATGCGTCGTTTTGAGTATGGTTGGATTCAGTCTTTGTCGTGGGATATGGATATGTTAAGTCTTATTGCGGGGATCTACCGGGCGAATGGCAAGGAGGAGGTTTTGCTTTCACAGAATCCTGCTATATTAGATTCTCTTGTAGAGTTAGCAAAGGTACAGAGTACAGAGGCTTCGAATGCGATTGAAGGGATTGTGACGACGAGTACACGGCTTCGGCAGTTGGTGGCTGACAAGACTACGCCTCGAAATCGGGATGAGCAGGAGATCATGGGGTATCGTGATGCTTTAAATGTTATCCATGAAAGTTATGACTCCATATCCTTGTGTCGCAATCATATTTTGCAGTTGCACAAGATTTTGTATAATTACCATTTCAATGCCCGTGGTGGACAGTTAAAGAGTGTACAGAACTATATTAGTGCTACCTATCCCGATGGACGGACAGAGGTGTTATTTACTCCTCTAGCGCCTTATGAGACAGCAGAGGCCCTTGACCAGATTTGTGCTGAATATAATCGTGTTGTAGGCAATGGAGAGGTAGAACCACTTCTAGCTATTCCTATTTTTATACATGATTTTCTATGTATTCACCCATTCAATGATGGAAATGGTCGTATGAGTCGTTTACTTACGACATTATTGTTGTATCGTAGCGGCTTTATGGTAGGGAAATATGTATCGTTAGAGGCCAAGATTGCAAGACATAAGGACATGTATTATGCTGCTTTACGCGAGTCTAGTGATACTTGGTATGATGAAAGTTCCTGCCCTATATCGTTTATTCGCTATTGGTTACAAATGCTATTAGCAGCGTATCATGACTTTGAGGACCGCAGTTTTATATTGGCAAATCGTGGTTCTGCAATGGATCAAGTGAAAGCAGCTATCGATAATCACTTAGGGGCTTTCACAAAGCAAGATATTAGAGAACGGTGTCCAAATCTCAGTGATAGTTCCATTGAAGGCGCTGTACGTACTCTTGTAAAGGCTGGTCATATTCAACGTAAAGGCGGAGGCCGTTCTACCTATTATGTGAAGCTTTAATAATTGAGCACGTTTGTCTTTCATAAAATATTTATTTTTATCGAATATACTAGATTTCATATTCTTGTATTTAATTCGAGAGGTAAAAATATGAAAAAAACTTTGGCAGCTGTTTTGGCAGCAGGCGCTTTATTTATTGGTGGCATCGGTAGTGTTGATGCAGCAAATTGGTATACTGTTGGTACTGATAGCAATGGTATCACTTGGTCCATCGATAACGATTCTGTTAAAAAAGATGACAAAAAAGCTGTTTTGGACATCAAAGCTATGGACTACGAAGGTTACCACTACATCGTAACTGAAGAGTTCAACCACAAAAAACGCGAAGTAAAAGACATTAAGGTAACTCTTTACAACCCACAAGGCGAAGTTGTAAAACAAGAACAACCTAACAAATCTACTCGTAAGGTTGAACAAGGCACTCCTGCATACGCTGTGTACACACTTATCTGGGGTGACAAATAATCTGATCCTTCGAGGGTTATGATTCTTTGTGAAAGCTTCACACGCGCACGTTCTCATTAGAGGGCGTGCGTTTTTATTTAATTTTAATTCCCGAAAAGTTGGTGAATGATTTGCTCGTTCGTGGTACAATGTGAATAATATTACGCATTTTTGCACAAAAGTGTAACATTTCTGCATAGTATAAACTTTCACTATAGCGTATACTAAAGGTAAGATGTGGAAGTACGCCTTGAGCACAGTGCTCCGTAGTTTGGCCTAGTTTCCCCAAAAGGTTTGGTAGTTTTAGTTTGTTAGAGGAGGTCCTCATGTCTCAATACGAATTTATCGATAAACGCGTGCCGATTGCATTAGACAATCCATCCATTTATCACGACATTTCCAAGTGTAAAAACTGTACGTTATGCCGTCGTGCTTGTGCGGACGTAATGAGCGTACTCGACTACTATGATCTCGATGCAAACGGTGATGTGCCTGTATGTATCCACTGTGGTCAATGTGCGGCTGCATGTCCATTCGACTCCATGCATGCTAAATCCGAGCTTGAAAAGGTGAAAGCAGCTCTTGCAGATCCTGAAAAAATTGTGGTTATCCAAACAGCGCCAGCTGTGCGTGTAGCTATCGGTGAAGGCTTTGGCTACGAACCTGGTACATTCCTTGAAGGTAAAATGGTTGGTGCATTGCGCGCATTAGGTGCAGACTATGTAGTAGACACTAACTTCGGTGCGGACTTAACAATTATGGAAGAAGCATCTGAGCTTGTAGAACGCCTTAAAAATGGTGGTCAAATTCCTCAGTTCACAAGCTGCTGCCCAGCGTGGGTACGCTTTGCGGAAATCTACTTCCCTGAATTAATTCCTAACTTGTCTTCCACACGTTCTTGTATCGCTATGGAAGCAGCTATGATTAAAACGTACTTTGCTGAGAAAAAAGGCATTAATCCTAGCAATATCGTATCTGTATCTGTAAACCCTTGTACGGCTAAAAAAGCAGAAACAAAACGGGAAGAAGAAAATGCAGCGGCTCGTTATCACAATGACGAATCCCTTGGCATGGATACAGATATTTCCATTACCACACGTGAGTTCATTCGTTGGATCCAAGAGGAAAACCTCGACTTCAATGCTATTGAAGAGTCCCAATTCGATGACTTAATCGGTATGGAAACTGGGGCCTCCATCATCTTCGGTAATACTGGTGGTGTTATGGAAGCAGCTATGCGTACAGCGTACAAGCTCATCACAGATAAAGAGCCACCTCCATATGCTTTGACACATCTCGAAGACGTTCGTGGTATGGAAGGCGTTAAAGAGGCCACTGTTCAATTAGGTGATGATGTAACCTTGTCCGTTGCTGTAGTGCATGGCGGTAAAAACACCCGTGACTTCCTTAATGCCTTGAAAGACAGCGATAAACACTATGACTTTATCGAGGTTATGGCTTGCCCAGGCGGCTGTATTGGTGGCGGGGGTCAACCGCGCACTAAATTGCCGCAAGCTGTGAAAACTAAGGAAGCTCGTATCGGCGGTCTTTACGAAGCTGATGCGAACTACAAATGGGTTGCTTCCTATGAAAACCCAGAAATCCAAGCATTGTACAAAGATTTCTTAGGCGAACCATTGGGCCATAAGGCACACGAATTATTGCATACACACTACACAGACCGCAGTGCTGTTCTTGGTGATCGCAAAGACGTAACACCTGAAACATGCCCAACATCCCCTAAATATAAGGGCTAATCGTATTATAAATTAGCTAAATTAAAATAAATCCTACGGGTCATGAGTGACTTGATACTTGTGTAGATATTGACTACTGAGTGTCATCTTACATGCGATTCGTAGGATTTTTATTATTACTTTATAACTTTATTATGATAAATTGATATAGAAATTTAGCTTTCACATGAGGAAACGATGAATTATATAGTGTATAATATATAGATAAGTAATGTGTAAGAGAGTTCAGCAAGGAGTTTTGTGGAGAGATGAACTTGTTTTTACGACGTGCCCTATGTGGCATGGCCTTGATCGTCGCCGCTATCGGCACTGCGGGATGCCACCATGAGAGTCAGGCAGAGCAGGAAGAGGTACGCACTGTGTCGTATCGGGCCGTCATGCAATCAGATAAGCCTGTCCCTGAGAAGGTGAACACCTGGCTTGGAGCTATGTCTCAAGAGGACAAGATAGGTCAACTGATGATGATTAGCCTTCACGGCAGCACGGTAGGACAGTCCCAAAAGGATGTCATCAGGAAATACCGTGTGAGCGGCGTTATGGTAACCAATGAAAATCTAAATAATAAAAACCAAGTGAAAGCTTTCACCAGCGAGATTATGCATACAGCTACAACGGCGAGCATGGTAACGCCATATATAGCGATTAATCGGGATAAGGTGTTGCGGTCTAATGAAAGTTTCCTGCGTTTGCCAGAGCCAAATCGTTGGGGCCAGCTGCCGATGGAACGAATCATCAATTTAGCGACCCGATCGGCTATCGAAATGCGCGACATGGGCTTTAACCTCGTATTGGGGCCGAATGCCAACCTTGGAGTACCGAATGTGTCCTATACATCTGACCCTACGTGGGCAGGCCATATGGACCTCGCCATGGCGGAGCGTTACCAAATCAACCAAATGTGGTTTGGTTATAATTACTTCCCAACGGTGAGCTTAGGCGATGCGTCCTTTGAGACTGCTAATGATGCGAAATCATATCTCAATACTACGGATGTAGCTGTATTTAAACGTCTCATTACACAGACGACGGCGAATACATATATGCTCGTTATGAGCCATGTACAAATTCCAGCTATCGACAATGCTCACTTGGCCAGCGCTTCTAAGGCGATTATTACGGACTGGCTACGACATGAGCTTGGCTATAATGGGGTGGTCATGACAGACCGTGTCGACGTAGGGGCATTGCAAGCAAACCAAAAGATAGGGGATTTCGCTGTAGATTCTATCGTGGCGGGCAGTGATCTCGTCCTCCTTGATGCGGATACGGTTCATATCGATGAAGTCCACCGTGCATTAACCCAAGCCGTGGCGAATGGAACGATTACAAATGATCGCCTCAATGATGCGGTTAAGCATATTCTGCTCATGAAGATGCAAACTCAACTACAACAATAAAGAAAGCAATGTGTAATTATATATTACATGTGAATACGATAAAGACGTGCTTTACCATATGGTAGGCACGTCTTTTTGTATCGTCATGTGTTCTCTGTATATGCATAGAATGTAGTAATTACGGACGCTTTCACTATCGTATGCGTAAAAAGTAAACCATAAAATAAGTATGTTTTATGAGTAAAAAATTTAACATAATAAAAAGTCATGTTAATAATATGAAAATAAGTTTATATTTGTTTTAAATTTATGATATAATAGTCTCCATAGAATGTTGGAGGTGAGAGTATATGAATTTTGTGGGACGTGCTGAAATTATTGAGAGTATCCAGTCCCGTATTGCGATAGATCAAATGAGTTTGTGTGTTGTGTATGGTCCGCATCGCAGTGGCAAATCCTATGTGGCTTCCCAGCTCGTACGCCGTCATAAGGCGCTATACTTGGCAGGTCGCATGGCTAATGAAGCAATTCATGTAGCCGATATGAATCGAGCTCTTGAGGCACGTTTTGTTCCTACCGATGAGCAGGACAAATTTGAACCGATCACTAGCTTGCAAGAGGCCTTTGAGGGTCTATTTGAAAGCAGTGTAAATACGCCTCAGACTGTGGTGATTGATGATTACCCTTCCTTGGTGGAGGCTGTACCTCAATTCCCTATACATTTGCGCGATTTGTTAGAGGCTTATCAAGAAACGAGCCATTTGAATATCATCTTGATGGCCAATGGGTTAGAACAGCTCGATGGCCGTATCATTGGCGATCGCAGCTTGATTGGTCCCTATGTGTCGGAATACTTTGAGGTAAAACCGTTCTCCTTGGTGGACATGAAATCCTTGGGCCTTCACTATGCGAAGGATGACTTGCGTACTGTATTTGCTGTAACAGGTGGTTTACCTGCCTATGTGCAGTACTTTGATAATGGTGAAAGCATCGAGACGAATATTATTAATTTGTTCTTCTCTGTATCAGGTGCCCTCTTTGAAGAAACGCAACATATCTTACACCGAGATATGAAGAATATTACGGGTGCTAATGCGATCCTATCTGGCCTTGCTACACTAGAGAGACCATACTATGTGGAGCTGTTGCAAGCGAGCCAAATTAAAAGCGGCACCTTTACATCTCGCTTAAACGACTTGATGGGCATGGGCCTCGTAGGTCGTATCCAAGCGAACAGCCGTGGACCAGCGAAATACGCTGACTACCACTTCACAAATAGCATGTTCCATTTCTGGTACCGCTATGTGTATAAATACTGGGGTGACATCGTCCGTGGCAATGGTGCAGACGTGTACCAAACCTACGTAAAACCACAACTGAAAGACTTTGTGGAAGCATCCTGTATTGCAATGTAATCACACAATAAACATAAGATTATGTACTATTACTCAATGGTAGTACTCATATCTTTTACGAAAAGACACCACATTTCACTGTGGTGTCTTTTTTGATTTCTGCTCTGGCGATTTATTGCTATTTATGTTCTCTGTGTCGTTATATTTGTACTATTTTATGTTCAGCTATTTTATTATTTTCAGCAATTACTGACCAAGGTGTATAGTTATGTCTTTTAATGGATAGAAATTAATACTACATTGATATAGAATGTGGAGAAATTCTAAGAAATTGCTCATTTGTCAAAATCCCCGTTCCACGCTATTGTGTAGATAAGCGCTATGCCATGGCAGGAAAGGGGATTTATGTTATACACAAATGAAGAACCATTAGTACAACGAACCTGTATTAAAACTGCAAGCTTACAATCTGAGGTATCCTCAAACAAGGAGCTATTACCTGGGAAATCAACATCTGAGGCATCACAATCTGAGGAAGTATCTTCTAAGAATTTATTCTCTAAGGAAGAATCATCTGGAAAGATTTCATCTAAGAAACCAGAGTATAAGGTGCCGGAAGAGTTGAGATTACAGACTCTCATCTGTGGGCATCAGGTTTTAACTTCTTTATCGGATAAAAGCCTCGTATCGATCTGTCAAAACCCCAATATGCGAATACAGACAGTTGGCTATCAGCCTTGGTCTGCCGATGAGCTGCGCCATGATGCGGCCCAAATCGAGCTCTGTCGCAGGTATCGGCCACTCATCTTGCACTATACGAATCGGACGGGTAACCGAGAATTCCGTGAGGACCTAGAGAGCTATCTATGGGCTATACTCTTGGAATCGATTTATAGCTTTGACCTAAAAGGCTCCGTACCGTTCCCTGGCTTTGTGAAAGCCGGTGTTAGATATGGTTACATGCGGTATTGGAAGCGGGAGCGGTTGCGAAATCATCGTGAGATTCATATACCAGACCGCATCACCGATGATGGAGAGGTTGCAGTTGGTATGGATATGTTTGCATCTGGAGAAAATATAGCGGACATGATCATGACGGCCGATGAGGAACAACGACTACGGGCTCGCCTCGTATGGGCTCTTGGCAGATTATCTCAAGATCAACAAGACCTACTGCGCCGCGTGTACGGTGATTGTAAAAGCCTCGTATCCGTCAGTGAAGAACTGAACTGTAGTCGTCAAGCTATCCAACGGCGCCATGAACGAGCCATACGAAAGCTGCGTAGATACTTGACTACAGATTTTAATAAGATACAAGTGCATTAGACCAACTTTTTAGTCTATTGAGCTAGCTCCACCTTGAATGTATAGGATGCAAGCACTAAGGGGAGTTAGTGTACTGTGCATGTGTTAATATAATTTTATTTCTTATTTATATTCTGATTTTCGTATAATTACATTAATCGCGATTAACAGATATACATAAAATATGCAGTTCTCAATATAAATGAGAAAATATTGACGCATATATGTAATTATTAGTTTTACAAGATCTTAAAGTCTTTAATTTTACATAAATTTCTATAGTTTTGTGTATATATTTACAAATTATACAGTGTGATATACAATTAAATCAACAGCAGATTAAAGCATGCGAATCTGCTTTCACAGAACACGTGTTCATTGTATTGTTGAAAGGAATGTTCCTAAGTTGAGGGGAGAGAATTCCTATGATGACAAATAATGAAGTACCAGAAACAATGGCCAAGTGGCTATCTAAAGGAGAGAATTTGGATTTAATTTATACGAATCCAAAGAATCATATTGTTTGTTTTATTCCTATCTATGAACCTGACGGTGGAGATAGTACGATGTGCTATTTTGTAGATGGCCGTCAAGAATTGGTACATCTACCAATCCGCATTATTTTGCGGGAGTTGGCTCTGCAAGAAGGTCTACGGCCAAATTACATTATGACCAGTGATGGTCGACGTAGTAACTATACGGCGCCTAAGACCTATGGTCCGCATCTAACCTTTTGCCATATTAAATGTCGGCGCCCTGTCGGTAAGGACGTGGTATACGGACTATTTAATGTAGCCATACCTTATAAATACATCGTTACAGATGGTCCAGATCCAGATACGAGCTACATTCATGTGGGCGACTTTAAACCAATCTTGGTGTACCAAGCCCCACGTCACGTCAAACACAAACTGAACGAAGCCATGCTAGAACACTGCAACTACGTGCGCAAAATGCTAGCCCGCATCAAACTCAGTCAAAACCCACAAGTCGTGGCAGAACTATTTATCGCCTGGAGAGACCTAACAAGATAAAACACTAGGGGAGAGACGAACTAGGAGGCCAGGGGAGAAACGAACTAGTAGGGGAGATAAAGTAATAGGGGAGAAAGAGAGGAGGCACTATAGGGAGACAATAACATAGGGGAGACATAAAAAAGGCTCTACTTTACAGGTAGAGTCTTTTTATGTGTAATTTTTTCCTCATTTGTCTTGGTATAGTAAGGTTGTAATAATGGTGTTTGTTATTCCAGTTATGGTACTGAGTGAGGGGGAAGTTATATGGATTTGAATGTAAAGTCTCAGATTGGTAACATTATTAACTCTTATATGGGCAAGCAGTTGATAATGATTATACCAAGTCAGTCATTAGAGACAAATGTTGATGCGGCACAAATTAATCGTTTTACACTAGTAAATAAACAAATATCTCAAGGTTTGCCATATTCGTATACGACTGGTCGAGATTGGCATCGTCATTGTATTCATGGCACTATAGATAGTAAAGCTTTTACTATGAATCTAATTTGTTGGCAACCCGATAATTTGCTTGATCTACAAGACATAGCAGCCTGGTATACACAGCAATATGGCTTTCACCATGTCCTATTTATATCTCTGAAGGGAGAAACTAGGGTTTGGCAGTATGAGGGGCATCGCATTTAGGTGCAGATCATATCCTATTTGTGCCGGCTTTCACCCATGCGGTACACGGTCGCACGATGCAGCAGTATCTGGCATTTCTTGATGTGCCCTATGACAAGATATATCATGCTTTTGATTCTGGTGAAAGTATCTTGTATTACGTTTTGTATGTTCGTCAGTGTAAGTTAAAAACAGTATTAGATGTAATGGCGTTGTTGTTTGAAAATGTTAATATAAATCCTATAATCTACGTTACACAAGAAGGTAATCTATATGAACTAGGTCCAGACATGGCAATACAAACAAACTGTGGTATGTTTGCTCGACCTAATTATGAAAGTATTTTTACTCAATATGGACAAGAAGGCTTGTGTATACAGATAGATGAGGATTTTCAATATAATCGACCATCCATGTTTATGCGAATGGGTGGACCAACGATACTTAGTCGGTTAACTAACTAAATATATTAATGGTAATACTGGTAGGTAAGTGAATTAATTCTTTTGTAAAAGCAAATGAAAAGAAAATGAATTAAATTATTGACGTAAAATCGAGAAACCCTTATAATTACTGTAACCTTAGAAAAATCATTTACCACCAGTATTTACCTATGCTCATCGGCATTTCTGATCAAATGGGAACACGTTTTGACCGTTTACGGTATGAGGTTTTCCAAAACCTAATTTTAAGCCCCATGAATACTGGACTTCTAAGACCCGCTGTTGCAACAGTGCTTACCGTTTACGGTATTGAAACTGTAAAATTTATCTTCTAATACAGAACCAATGGAAGTTGCAACAGTGCTTACCGTTTACGGTATTGAAACTTAGCAACGGATGCTGTTGTAGTATCCCCACTTTCGAGGGTTGCAACAGTGCTTACCGTTTACGGTATTGAAACGCAGAGTCAGGGCCCGACAGTTCTAATTATACTTATAGTTGCAACAGTGCTTACCGTTTACGGTATTGAAACCTGTAATAACGCAAAAATTAACTCAGGAACATTATTAGCAAGTTGCAACAGTGCTTACCGTTTACGGTATTGAAACTTTTTATAGTCTTTTGCGCGACCGATTTTAGCTGCGTTATGTTGCAACAGTCCTTACCGTTTACGGTATTGAAACGTACTGTGGTGCAAGCCCACAGTATTAATTCCATTGTGGTGTTGCAACAGCACCTACTGTTTGCGGTATTGAAACTCAAACTCACGAATATATGGCACGAATTCATAACCCGTTGCAACAGCACCTACTGTTTACGGTATGCGCCGAAGGGTGCGAGACAGCAGAGGAGCAAAGCGACGATGAAGCCCGCACATCTCAAGTACCTGAGCGAAGCGAAGGTAAAACAAAGGTGATCAGCAATAGTACTTACCGTTTACGGTATGCGCCGTAGTGTGCGAGACAGTAGAGGAGCAAAGCGACGATGAGGTTCGCACTTCTCTTACCTGAGCGAAGCGAAGGTAAAACAAAGGTGATTAGGTAATAGCCCTTACTGCTTACGGTATTGAAACTGTGTGCCAATTACTATAGCGCCTTGTCTAGTTGTGTTAGAGTTGCAACAGTACCTACCGTTTACGGTATTGAAACATAGTAATTTCGTGAGGGGTCTTGTTTATTAATTCAGTTGCAACAGCACCTACCGTTTACGGTATGCACCGAAGGGTGCGAGACAGCAGAGGAGCAAAGCGACGATGAAGTCCGCACATCTCTTACCTGAGCGAAGCGAGGGTAAGACAAAGGTGATAAAGCAATAGCACTTACCGTTTACGGTATGTGCCGCAGGGGGCGAGACAGCAGAGGAGCAAAGCGAAGGTGAAACGAAGATGATGAAGCAACAGTGCTTACCGTTTACGGTATTGAAACTTGAAGAACTCAGTTGCTTGTTTTAGTTCCTTGGTTGCAACAGTGCTTACCGTTTACGGTATTGAAACTTAATTCAGACCAAGAAGACTTAGCTTCGTCTACGATGACGTTGCAACAGTGCTTACTGTTTACGGTATTGAAACATTTCTTGGTCCTCAAGACCTGGTGCATAAATCTCAGTTGCAACAGTGCTTACTGTTTACGGTATTGAAACTTGTAAAATAAAGGAGATGTGATTTCCTTATTTTTACTGGTTGCAACAGCACCTACCGTTTACGGTATGCGTCGAAGGGTGCGAGACAGCAGAGGAGCAAAGCGACGATGAAGTCCGCACATCTCAAGTACCTGAGCGAAGCGAGGGTAAAACAAAGGTGATGAAGCAACAGTACCTACCGTTTACGGTATGCGCCGCAGGGTGCGAGACGGCAGAGGAGCAAAGCGACGATGAAGTCCGCACTTCTCTTACCTGAACGAAGAGAAGGTAAAACGAAGATGATGAAGCAACAGTATCTACCGTTTACGGTATTGAAACGCATCTACTGTGCCTGTTGCTACTGCAATAGCACCAACGGTTGCAACAGCACCTACCGTTTACGGTATTGAAACACTTATTCATATTCACATCATGACGTGAGAATACAAGTTGCAACAGCACCTACCGTTTACGGTATTGAAACAAAAATAGAACAGTTTACCAGTGGACATTTGCTCTGTAAGTTGCAACAGTCCTTACCGTTTACGGTATTGAAACATGTCAAAACCGGATAACTCGGATTGACGTGTAATACGTTGCAACAGTGCTTACCGTTTACGGTATTGAAACAATGAAAAATTACAAAATATCTACCTCTCTTATGTTCAAAGTTGCAACAGTACTTACCGTTTACGGTATTGAAACGCGACAGCGTTGGCGTTCCTAGTCACCTCCTTCCATGCCCAAGTTGCAACAGTACTTACCGTTTACGGTATTGAAACCCTCGGTAGTTATTCATTAAATAACGATAAAATTCGTTGCGTTGCAACAGTACTTACCGTTTACGGTATTGAAACTCTCCAGTTACTGAATTTTCACTGGAGAAATAACTTCCCAGTTGCAACAGTACTTACCGTTTACGGTATTGAAACAAGCTGAGGAAGGAGATCCATGCCGAGGCTGTTTTAGTTGCAACAGTGCTTACCGTTTACGGTATTGAAACGTGATGACGATAGATGTCATAGAGTTAGATAGAACAAGTTGCAACAGTGCTTACCGTTTACGGTATTGAAACACATTAAACAAGGCTGAACCATCAAAGTATTCATATGTTGCAATAGTACATACCGTTTACGGTATGTGCCGAAGGGTGCGAGACAGCAGAGGAGCAAAGCGACGATGAAGTCCGCACATCTCAAGTACCTGAACGAAGAGAAGGTAAAACGAAGCTGATAAGGTAATAGCAACTACCGCTTGCGGTATTGAAACGCTGTTATAATTGGTAGCCACTTTTTTATTATCTTCCTTGTTGAAACAACACCTACTGCTTGCGGTATGCGCCGCAGAGTGTGAGACAGAAGAGGAGCAAAGGTAATATAAAGATAATAGCACTTACTGTTTACAGTATTGAAACATTACTATACATCCGTCTGTGTCGTTATCCATGACTCGCGTTGTAACAGCACTTACCGTTTTCGGTATTGAAACCATGGTACTCCGAAACGGTCTTCTTGATAGACTACTTCTTGTTGCAACAGTCCTTATCGTTCATGGTATTGAAACGCTGCTTGTGCAATCCGGTTTAGGTTATTCTCAGGTGTTGCAATAGTACTTACCGTTTAAGGTATGCGCCGCAGGGTGCGAGACAGCAGAGGAGCAAAGCGACGATGAAGTCCGCACATCTCAAGTACCTGAGCGAAGAGAAGGTAAAACGAAGATGATGAAGCAACAGCACCTACTGTTTACGGTATTGAAACCTATCAATTCCAAGGGCCATGCCCGAAACTAATTTAGTTGCAACAGCTCTTACCGTTTACGGTATTGAAACTGTATTAGTAGATGTACCTAAGATTGTTTTTAAGATAGAGTTGTAATAGTACCTACCGTTCACGGTATTGAAACGTTTCTTCTGGCCAGAATGGAGCTTTAAATCCATTCAGTTGCAACAGCTCTTACCGTTTACAGTATTGAAACGTATGGAAGATGGTGTAATCCATGCCGAACGTTTTGTGGTTGCAACAGCTCTTACCGTTTACGGTATTGAAACCTACTACGTACTGTTACTTCATGAGTAACTTCATGTGTAGGTTGCAACAGCACCTACCGTTTACGGTATTGAAACTTTCTTCAAATAACGCTTGCGTCCATTGCTTCGCATATAGTTGCAACAGCACCTACCGCTTGCGGTATTGAAACGCAGATTGCTCATGCACAAAATCTGGACGTAAGTTGCAACAGCACCTACCGTTCACGGTATGTGCCGAAGGGTGCGAGACAGCAGAGGAGCAAAGCGACGATGAAGTCCGCACATTTCAAGTACCTGAGCAAAGCGAAGGTAAAACGAAGATGATGAAGCAACAGTACCTACCGTTTACGGTATTGAAACACCTAATAATAAATTAACTTTTTTCATGACTTTTTTCCTGTTGCAACAGCACCTACCATTTATGGTATGCGCCGAAGGGTGCGAGACAGCAGAGGAGCAGAGCGACGATGAGGTCCGCACATCTCTTACCTGAACGAAGAGAAGGTAAAACGAAGGTAATTAAGCAACAGTACCTACCGTTTACGGTATGCGCCGAAGGGTGCGAGACAGCAGAGGAGCAAAGCGACGATGAGGTCCGCACATCTCAAGTACCTGAGCGAAGCGAAGGTAAAACAAAGGTGATAAGACAACAGTACCTACCGTTTACGGTATGCGCCGAAGGGTGCGAGGCAGCAGAGGAGCAAAGCGACGATGAAGTCCGCACTTCTCTTACCTGAACGAAGAGAAGGTAAAACAAAGGTGATAAGGCAACAGCACCTACCGTTTACGGTATTGAAACAGTGGCTGAGAACCAATAACTGCAGGAGTCTCATGTGTGAAGTTGCAACAGTGCTTACCGTTTACGGTATTGAAACTCGTACACCTCTTTGGGCGTTAGCTGATCACTGAATTGTGTTGCAACAGTGCTTACCGTTTACGATATTGAAACCGAACTTTAGCTCCGAGACCACTTATATATAAAACAGTTGCAACAGCACCTATCGTTTACGGTATGCGCCGAAGGGTGCGAGACAGCAGAGGAGCAGAGCGACGATGAAGTCCGCACATCTCAAGTACCTGAGCGAAGCGAGGGTAAAACAAAGGTGATAAGGCAACAGCACCTACCGTTCACGGTATTGAAACTCTCCAATCGGAGACGTAAAGTATTTTCCGTATTCAGGTTGCAACAGCACCTACCGTTTACGGTATTGAAACTTTAACTTTTTCATGATGTTTTCCTCCCTATCATGACAGTTGCAACAGTCCTTACCGTTTACGGTATTGAAACGCATCTACTGTGCCTGTTGCTACTGCAATAGCACCAACGGTTGCAACAGCACCTACTGTTTACGGTATTGAAACACGCCTGCGTTGATTGCAGTATCTTTGCCGTTAATAGTTGCAACAGTACCTACCGTTCACGGTATGCGCCGAAGGGTGCGAGGCAGCAGAGGAGCAAAGCGACGATGAAGTCCGCACATCTCTTACCTGAGCGAAGCGAGGGTAAAATAAAGGTGATAAGATAACAGTACCTACCGTTCACGGTATGCGCCGAAGGGTGTGAGACGGCAGAGGAGCAAAGCGACGATGAGGTCCGCACTTCTCTTACCTGAACGAAGAGAAGGTAAAACAAAGGTGATAAGACAACAGTACTTACCGTCTACGGTATTGAAACATCGATAGCGCCGTTATTCTCATTTGATGGTAGCTAGTCGTTGCAACAGTACCTACCGTTTACGGTATTGAAGCCTAAATATATTAGTTGGTTTGTTAATCCTAATATCACGTTGTAAAAATATTTACTGTTTTCAGTAACATAATGGTGTTTAAAATTATGGAGTATAGTAATGGTTAGGTTGATTTTAGCAATTATTATTGTTTGTATAGTGTGTGTGCCTAGTGCTTTTGCTAGGTCTTTTGTAGTGCCTTTACAGGCTAATGGAACTATGCATCATATTGATAAGGATTCGATTCAATTAGCTGGTCAAAGTAGTACAATGAGAATGATTAAGGCTACAATGGCAGTAAAATCACCTAAGTATGAAGATATTGCCTATATTACATACTTTTATAAATATGACTTAATTAATAAAACTATTCAAAAGAAGCCAATTATTTTGTATATGGGCACTAAATTGCCATATACGTATAATTCATCTTATCTAGATGTGAATGTAGTTGGTTCTGTAGATTATATTTATGCTAATTATGCTTATTACAAAGAGTTTGGCTCATATTTCTCACAAGATATGATTAATCGTTATGGCTCTACAGATTTAAGCACCAACAAATAGTGAAAGCCCTCTATTTAGAGGGCTCTTTTTGTATGCAAAATATTTAGTTCTTTTCTTGTTTTGATTATGAAGATAAGATGATACAATATGAATATATATTATAGTATGCGTATATGTGGGGGTAGTATGTTAACAATCGCATTGAATGAATATGGGGACTTTCATCATTTAGGGCAGAAGAAAGATAGTTTAAAGCACATCCATTTTATTACTGGCATTGTGTATGATGATGAAGGCAGCGAGCAGGATCTGCGTAATGAACAAATTCGTTTAGATCGTTTTTTTAGAGCTGTAGCAGAGGCCTCAAACAGTGATTATCCACAAGGATTCTTTGGGGATACTAAAGAGGATGATTCTGAGGATACTATTGAAGCAGGGGGTAGTATTCAAAATAGCTCACAGATAAGAAGAAATATGAAGCGTTATCGAGATGCACTCGATGCTGCTTTACCAGAGTTTCTAGCTGATGGCACTTATAAAGGGCAAAATCTCGTGGGTATGCCTCGTATTGGTCACTATGCTATTACGCTTATGTTGAAAAGTGAAGCGGGGAAAAAACAGTTTCTTCGGCCTTATATGAGTGAGTTGTTGCATGATGGTGTAGCAAGTAATTTATACTGGCATATGGCGGATAGTTTAGTATCTCGCCTTGTACTATCTAATCCGTTTGCGCTACATAATAATCGTGTTCAGTTGCATTTAGCATCACAATTAGTAGATGTGAAAGAAACTGAATATGATCGTTTGGCAGAGTATCGTCGTTTGGGCTATAAGCCATACGACTTTCAGAATGAGCAATTAAAAAAAGAGGGAATTATTACCTATCAAGTGGGGAATGACTTCACCTATCGTGCTGCTTTAGATCGACGTATGATTGAGTTTAATCGCCCGGATTTAGACGTAGTACAGTTGAAATCTGTTTCTGTTCAGTATGATGATGACCGTCCAGAGACGACTGCTAATTTTGCATTCCTATACTTAGCTGGACATATCTGTGGTAATTTTATTTACTACGGTGCTGAACGAGATACTAAAGATATATTCAAATTCAAAACACTGGTAGATTTTGCTAATCAAATCAATCCGAAATATACTAATTATATATTTGTGTATGATGATATTGATACCTATTTTGAGCAGGCTATGAAAGCATATCATAATGAGGACTATTATGGTGCGCTATGTCATCTTTACGATGGGAAATGTTGTGATAGCAAATTTAAATCCTATTATGAAACGAATTGGTTCCCCTTTGTGGAGGAACTCATTCATAGTGTAGATAATAGAGAGGCTATCGAACGAGCGATTGAATCCTTTGTGAATTATGCGAATCAGAGTCGTCTTGATGAAGGCAAATTGCATTATCTATACCAACAGCTTGAGTATATCTTAGAAGATATCAAGGATATGTCCTGTGTAGATAAAGCATTAGTATATGCCTTTTATGATGGTGGTATGACGGCCTTTAATCATCTTGGTAAAAGCGATGTATCTGTAGCTTGTTTTGAAAAATGCCAGGCCCTCACTCATACAGTGCCACTTGAAACGTATATGGAAACTGTTCGCCGTCGCATTGTAGCAAAAATAGATTGCTATAAATATGAAGAGGCTTTGGAGCTTGCTAAGTACGTTGTTGATGTGGAGGAACAAATACAACATATACGTGATTCATTACCGATGGGGAAACAGGCTATCAGTCTTGGACAGTCCTATAGTCAACTCGGTCAAGTGTACGCTTATATGGAACGACCTGAGGCAGAGTCGTATTTCTTGCCAGCCATAGACATATTTACTGTAGATACAGATGATTATTATCGAACAGTATCCTATTTGTTGCACTATTATATTGATGCGAAACAGCAAGATTCCTATGAACGATGGGCACCTAACTATTTTGGTGGTCACCCTAATATGGTAGATCAATTAGCATTTTTGCTGAATATGACTAGTGATGAAAAAATAGTTCAACACGAAAGCTATGCATTATATGTATATATTAAGGCGTTGTATCAGTTTTATAGAGCAGGAATAAATAAGGAACTTATGGAAGCCCTCATTAAGTTAGGCCGTACCGTAGGGGCCACTTTAGATGCAGCTCCTAAAGGTCATCCGTGGGAACTGATATTCATATACCTTGCATTGTTAGCTTATGAAAAGGGTTATAAGGTAGATGCAGAATATTTTAGATCTTGTATAGAACGCTCTGTTGTGAATGCAGGTCCAGCGATTAGCAATATCATGACCTATGGTGAGTTAAGATTTGCTCAATGTAAAGGAAATCAAGGTAAATATGAAATATTACATCGCCAATTAAGTGAGTCTGTAGAGAATGTAGAGAAATATATGACCTATATGTTTAGATAGGTCATATATATGTAAGGGAAGATTAGTATGATTACGATTGCATTAGATGAAAATGGGGATTTTGAAGGTTTTAAGGGCGCTGGGAATAAAGAACCTCTCTTTATAGCAGGTATTGTATATGATGATAAAGGGCATGATAAAGATGCTTGGAATGAAAAGCAGCGGTTAGATGATTATTTCCGTGCTGTGGCAGAAACGGTTGAATGTAAGTATCCAGAGGATTTACATACTAATAAGCGTAATACGAATGGATATAATGTAAAATTAATGAAAACAGAGTTGCAAGAAACCTTGCCAGAGTTCTTTCAACAATGTACTTATAAAGGAAAGCCAATTGGTAAATATAAGAGAAATGGTCAATATCGTATTGTTATGATGCTTAAGAGCGGAACAGGCAAGACCATCTTGAATCATAAGTCTACTAGTATGCTTGTTAATGATGAATATGCTAGTAATTTATATATGAATATGGCTTACTCAACGGTATCACGCCTTGTTTTTCATAATCCCTTTGATTTGCATGTAGCTAAGGTTAAATTTGATTTAGCCACACGTTTAGTTCCTGTGAAAGCTAGCGATAAGGAGCTTTGTAAGAAATATATTAATTTAGGCTATAAAGATTTTGATTTCAAGAATAGTACACCAGAAGCAAATACCAATAATGATACACGCTTTTTCCAAGTGGCAAATGACTATAATTACCGTGCTGCTTTAGATCGTAAATTATTAGAAACCAATCGTTTGGATTTAGAGATTGAGGATTTCTCAGTACGTTCTATTTATTACAATGCTAATGAATCTGAATCTACACGATATACTTTTCTCTACTTAGCAGATACGATTTGTGCGATTTTAAATCATAATAAAACTGGTGAAAGCCCTCTAGCTTGGCATCAATCGTTTGTTGAGCAAGCTACTCGACTTAATGGCTCTAGTCAAAATCTCATCTTTACATATGACGATATTGATATGGCCTATGAAAAAGCTGTTATGGCATATCAACAAAAAGACTATTTTAAAGTGTTATCTACACTTTTTGAAACAAAGCAAAGTCGTAGTGATTTTAAAGACTATTATTGGGAGCAATGGTTCCCGAAAATCGAGCAATGGATTTCAGCGGCCACAGATGTCGAAGCGATAGAGGAATCCGTTCGCCAGTTTGCCAAGTATGCGAATTCTAACCTGCTGAAACAGGATGAGCTGGTGTATTTATATAACCATTTAGAACCATTAGTAGCGAATCTAGAAAAATCTGAAGCTAGTAAATATGCGTTTTATGATGCGGGGATTACAGCATATAACCATATTGGAGACAGCTTAATGGCTGAACGATGCTTTGAGATTGCAAAAGGATTCGCTAAATATTGTCATGTAGAGGACTATTTGCTAACTCTCAAACGTAGAGTAGTTATGCTTAATGATCAATATAGATATGAAGAGGCACTTTCACTAGCAAAAGAAATCCTCGAATATGAGGATGAATTGGCATCCTTACGTCAATTATTAGTTGAGTCTGATGATATAGTTAGCATTAGTAAAGGCCGTGCATTAAGCCAGTGCGGTCAAGTCTATGCTTATTTGCAAGATACTCAGGCTGAGGAGTACTTTGAACAAGCATTAGCTCAATTTGATGAAAAATCAATCGATTATAACATTACACTATCTTATTTGCTTCATCACTACATTGATATGGATAACCGTGATGGCTATGAAAAATATGCGTCCCAGTATTTTGGCGGACATGACAATGTATGGGAACAATTTAGCTATTTGAAAGATATGACAGACGACGAGCAAAAGGTACAATCCTTTAAATTTGCGTTTTATGTGTACATTAAGGCATTGTATAGATTTTATGTAGACGAGTTGAACTCGGAAAAGCGCCGCAACCTATTAAGCTGGATACAAAATTTACATAAAGGCAATAAAGCTGAACATGTGAATGGTCATCCATGGGAACTTATTTATAAGTACTTTGCACTACTAGCTGTTAAATTCAATAAAAATGAATTAGCTGCAGAATTTATGCAACTAACCCAAACAATCGTACAAGAACGAGCTGCGGCTATCGATAATATTATTGCTGGAGGACTGGTTGAATACTATACATTGGTTGGTGATAATGAGTTAGCTAAACAATCAAAAGAACTATTTACTAATAATCTGATAAGAGATAACTATAAAGAGTTGTTGGTGTATATGTTTAGATAGGAAAATATCAAGAGAAATTAGAAATAGAACATAAAAGATATAACTAGGTAATTCTAAAAAGGAACCATTTTAACTTATATAGATGAGTTGAAATGGTTCCTTTTATTTTTTATTTAATTTTCGATTAACACGCTTTGATATGCATAGTTAGTTTCCTTATTATCCCCAAACATCGTTTTATTTCATGACGTATATCTCGGCTGCTTGTATAGCGGCCTTTTTTTTCTTCGTTGGCATGGGCCGTATCGTTACGAACTTGTTTGAGTGTATTGTATGAAGTTAGCAAATCAATGGTATCGTTGGCGAGCGGTTCAGATAAGTATTGATTAAGCGATAGCCCTTTAATGTTAAATATATTGTTAGGAAAATCGTTTTCGTAATCATAGGTATAAAGCTTATCATTATCGGCTGTAAAGTTGAAGATAATTTTGATTGTTTCATCATTACAGTTGTTCTTTAATCCATTAAATAATTCTTTTCGTATTAAAAAATATTTAGCACCTCTATGTATCGTAATACAATAGTTATCGTCAACGTGTATTAGATTTTTTACAGTAGAGTTTTTCTTTGCTATCAAGTTGACACATACTTGACGGACTTCTTTCGGAAGGGCATTTAGATTTCCCATATTAGATCCATTTAGTGTAATATCACTTAGGAATTTGATGAACTGTTTAAATTGATATTGTGAAGAATTCATGCCTGGTAAGATGTGATATTGATTCATTATAGTATCTACTTGTTGGTAAAGGTTGGCTTCTAATGTAGGTAGCTGAGTCATCTCTTTTGAAATTGGTTTTTCACTAGAATCTGCTAAATTACTAATACTGATAGATGTTGTTGCTAATTCGTCTAAATAGTCATGTAATGCTTTTTTAGTAGCCTGTATAGCTTGAGACATATAGGTGGTTTGTAGATCTGCTAAAAAAGATCCGATTTTATCGTTGATTTGGTTAAAGTGTAGCATTTCCGTGCTACGGTTGTCATTCTTTTTAGTCTTGAATGTATTGGCATCAAGATGAATAATCTTTTCCTTCAGAATAGTCCGTGGTACATATTCAATGAATAGCGCCAATGCTTGTTGCAAGTAATCATTTTGCAGGCACCACTCGATATATACAAGGTCATCCTCTGGATCGGATAATATGGTCTCGTAGCTTTCTTGGATTTTATTGCGCATGAGCTGAAAGATACCTAATTCAAACTGACTATTATCTTGAGGACGATTGGAAATATTAGTAAATAATGTATCAATACCTTCTACGGATGATTGGAATAATCCGCGACTAGATAGGCTGATTGCTTCTGAAAAATCACCCATTTTAGAGAGTAGTTGATTGGTTAGTTCATCTTCGGTGTTGGTTTGGTCAAAGTAATGACGCAATGTGTTAGCATCACCATAGTGTGTGAACTCGGAGAAACCGGCAATCATGTCGAATAGGAAATAAATATCCTTGCTTTCATATATAGTAATCGTATTGCTTTCATTATCTAAGTTAGCATATGAAATAGAGCCGATTTGTATGCCTTGGTAGGCCACGAGGCGAATGATGGCGAGCATGAGCATGATAGCTGTGCGAGGACCTCCCGTCAAATCTACATGCAATGTTACTGTATCTTCTTTAGGTTGGGCATGATAAAACTTCATCATTTGTTGGGACATGTCGAGGATACTTGCCTTGAGGTTGCTGATATTTTCGATATCGCCGCATTTGATATATTCGACCGTGTTGGATGACCAGTCCAAATCGATGTTATATTCATTGATAAAATCAGTTATGCGTGATTCAAAGATTTGTTTTGTCGTAATATGTTGACTTGGATTGTCTACACATTTGATTTTTGTTGAAAGTTCCTTTGTTTCAAAAAAGAATAGTTTTTCTAATGTAAACTGGTTCCGTTTATCATGGAGTACGGTCTTTAATACGGATTCACTAGTTTGTATGATTTCGTTATAAGGCTTTTTAATCGTTGTCGATACAAGTGTATTTCTGAGCCTATCTTCATCATATGGGAATTTAGATTTAAATGCTGTCAAAAACGTAAGGTATATATGGTGTTCCATTATGACTCTCCTAACAATGTAATGGCTTGTTTGTATATACTGTCGAGTTTTTCTTTGAGTGTTTGTGGTTCATGTACGCGGACTGCGGCACCGAGGGACAATAGGATACGTAGGATATCCGTTTCTTGGAACGGCAAGTATGCTACATTGAGTGTAAACTCGTTCGGATCTGTTTCACTCCCTACAATGTCATAGTTAGAGAAGGCATTAAAACAACGATCGATGGCATTATTAATATCGTATACAGAGAAGGTTACGGTTTGTTGGTTTGTCTCTTGGTATTCTCTGTACATAGCATCTATATCGATGTCAATCTGATTTATACCAACTGTGACACTAGGTAGGGTGTGCAGTGGATAATACCCAAACGTATGATCATCAAGGTGATATCCAATGAGTGCATAGCCATTGGTAGCTCCGTTATATTCCATCTTGCAAGGAAGTACTGTCATGGTAGTTCCGGCAGTAGTCCAAGAGATACTCGTACCGTTCATCATGGCATCAGTACAACGTTGATGATTTTCGTAGGACTCCGCTGTTTCATCGATAGCGAGACTGCGGTTGTTCCACGTATGATTTGGTAATGTATTCGGTACATCATATAATGCTTGTGCCAATTGTTGACTCACAGTATGAGGTATCATCCAGTTGATACGATTATCACTCAGTAAATCTTTTAAGAACATGCGCTCTGCTATAGTGGTAACAAGTGATGGTAAATTGGGAAACAGTGGTTCTAGCCCATGTGCCTCTGGTCGAACGATATAGCTTGGTAAGGCGTGTTCGTATTGGTCGTTTTCTTCTACCGGTGCATAACTATCTAATAAGGGACGGTGCTTCATGATAAATTGTAAATCATCTAATATGTAGGCTACGCCATTAATGAGGTCTTGTTGAATTCGGTATTGTGTGGCACAGGTTACGGCCGTGATTTCATTTAGTAGTGGTGAGGTGGTCGCGTCTGATTCGACTGGTTCTGGTGAAAGCAGATTCCAAGATGGATGGGGCTTTTTAGTATAGCTGCTTGGTTCAGATACAGTTTCGTATTGGGTGTATCGTAAGTTGTCATTGAACCGCTTACGAATGCTTTCCGGTGTGCTTTGTATGATTTCAATATAAGGTAAAAAAGTACGCAACAAAGGGAGAAGGATCTGCCCATCTTGAACGTGTATATAAATATCAGTGTATTCTGTCGTAGATTTTTCACAATTAGTTAGCATGTGGCGGAACGTATCTACAAAATGGGTCCATGCTGTCGTATATCCCTGTAACTTGTGGAACCGTAGATGAAGTGTTGTATTATAACGCGCTTTAGCTACTGGTGGTGGCGTATCATTGTTATAAGTGTTTTTTATGCTTACTGCACTTATAGTATCAATCCGGTAGGTAACGAGTGTATGATGATGTACGGCTATAAGGTAATCGCGGTTGCCTATATAATCTGATTCAATCCTCACAGGTCGAACCGTTACTTTGGGTCTACGTTTATTGCAGAAATTAAGCTCAACCATTTTATGGTGATGTAAGGCATCGGCAAGGGTATACAGAATTGTTTCATCGATGATGTGCAATGGATTATTATAGGTAAATATATATTGTGATTCGTAATCCGGTGGTGTTGGCTGTTCTAGTTCATCTAAGAGGGATGTATCACTGATGAGCGTTTGTAACTTGGCTAGTAAGGTGTGTCCAGCAGTACCAAATAAAGAGATATTTTTATATACGAATACAGCACGATTTAGCTGTTCTAATTCTTGTAGTGTACATGATTCAAGACCGATTGAAACTAGGCTATATACATAGGTATTCTTTTGTATAATCTCCTCAATAATACCAATTGTAATAAGTTTTTTTATGATCCGTGTTAGGGTTTGCTTTTCGATAATATCTGGAATTTCTTTCTTCGAATCTTTATATTTTTCCTCTAAAAACGATTGGTATGCCGGTAATATATACGGATCATCGTTGATATGCTCGTATATCTCTGTTATGGTGCAACTCGTATATTTACTAATAGTATTGATAATAGCCAAAATTAGGATAATTGTTTCTGGCTTCATTGCATAGAGTGCGTACAAATTGGCTAAATAATTGTGACCCCAGTAAAAATCTTGCTTGGTAATGGTATGGACGCGCGTACGTCCGATTTGAGTGTCCCGAATCTTGGACCCCATATTGAAATAGGCGAGGCGTTTTAAGTAATCGTCGTGAAGACTTTTTTTGATACCTCGTTTAGGTGCCGTGTTTCTCGTATGTAGGCCCATGGCTAAGCTACGAAAAAAGAGACGCATATTTTTAACGTTTTTTAGATAATTCGTTACACTTGGCATAGGTCCTCCTTAGTTTGAAAATGAAACTTTCATGAATACTATAACAAATTTTAATGTATTTTTATAGAGTTGAATTGCCCTAGAGATGATTAATTCCTAGTTTTTTTGAACTGTTATGTATGGCGTTCTTGGATATACTAACGATACAGAAATAACAAGAAATTAGTGCTACATAAGGAAATCTATTTTCAAGGAGGCTTATATGGAATCTATAAATTGGAATGCAACTAACGAGGGTGTGATAGGGATGACTGATGATAAGGATATGACAATGACCAACGCTATGGCTACCAATGATGATGCGGATGTTGGTGCAAGTCGGGTTACTAGTATGGACGTATTCGAAGCGCGTCGAGAGGGGAACCTTGATAATGCCTATGCAATGGCTCAAACCTTGATAAAGCAACCCAATCCAGGCCCTTGGGATATCCGTGCTTGTGCATGGTGCCTGATTGACCTCATCAAACGAGCCAATGCAATGCATGACGATGGCGAGGTAAAGCTGTATCAAGGTGAACTACAAAAATTAGCTATTGACGAAGCTGATGATATTCTATTTAAACAGACACAGTATGCTTTGCGCCTTGGTAGTCCGGCGATTAAGGAATTATCTACTATTAAAGAGCTTAAGGCTGCAGGTGAAATCTTAGAAGCTACAAAACGAGCGAAGACATTGCATGCAGAGTTTTCAGATGATGTGACGGTAAAACGATCCTATGCATGGTGTCTATATAAGATACTACAGCAAAAGGCGAAAGAGTCACCTCTTACTATTCAACATGTGACAGGATGTTTAGACGAGCTATTCTCGTTGGGACTTTCACAAGAGGTATCCTTATTACGGTGTATTTGGGGAACGGTGCTATCTATTGATAATGTAGAGGGGCATATCGCATTGTACAATTACGCATTACAAATGGATTTTGACGAGCTTGAAGCGTGTGATTATCAGGTGGCACCGTATGTGGGCAGTGATGGTAAACATCACGAATGGCCATCCTTGGTGATGCGGGTTCTTAAAAAGTCCTTGGATAGCCTCAATCGGTATGTGGATAAGGACATTATTCATCATTTGTGTGATATCACGGAAAAACGTATAGGTTCTTTGACGGAAAATACATTCTTCTTACAATGGTCCTTGGCAAAGGCCTACTTGTTGGTGGGCGAAGTTGATAAAGCACGAGATATCATTCTCCACCTATTACAATCTAAGCCCAGTTCGTTCTGGCTTTGGAATGGTTTGGCGGAGACTATGGCGGGTGATCATGCTATGGCATTATCTTGTTATGCTAAGTCGCTCACGTGCCAATGTGATTTACAATTTAATGGGCGTGCTAAACTGGGTGCTATTCAAGAATTGGTGGCGTTAGGTCAGTATGATTTGGCAAGTGCCGAGGTTCAAGCGTTGCATGCGTATCGCACGAAGGAAGGTCATAAAATAGGGGAAACCCTCAATCAGTATATGCATGCTAGCTGGTATGTGTCGGATAGCCCATCCATTGATGATGGATTTTATAAAGAGCATAGTTTAGCAGCAGCGGAATTACTTAATAGATTCCTACCAACTACCATTGGGGTAGTGAATTATATTTCTGAAAAAGCACACAAGGCATTTATCGTCGCCGAAGGTGACAGAACCCTTACGTACCATTATGATAATCAGACATCTATTCGTGAAATGGATGTAGTGTCTGTTGTTTATACCACTTATGAACGTTCAGATGGCACTACGGGATTCCAAGCCGTATCCTGTGAAATTACTGACGAAGAGGCACCAAAGACGCTTATTAAACAATTTGGCGAAAAAATTAAAGTTATAGAGGCTGGGATAGCCTTCACAGTGAAACATAATGTATTTATCGATAAAAAATTAGTGGAACAGCACCATTTGATGAACGGTGATGTCGTTTCGTTGACCGCTATCCGATCCTTTAATAAGAAAAAGAATAGCTGGGGCTGGCAAGCCGTGGGCATTGATTCCATTCATCGTGCTGACGATACTAGCACGGGTGTTTCAGTCATTTAACAGATACTGATTATATTGAAATATAGCTAACATAACATTGACCTATCCATGCATCACTGTGGATAGGTCATTTTTATGAGACCAATCGTTTTCTAACCATGTGAAAGACCAGAAAATAGGGATAATCTCAAATAACATCTGCCTAGTGGAGATTTAAACGTGAAAAGAAAATGAATTAAAATATTGACTGAAAATCTAGAAACCCTTATAATGACTGTATCTTAAGAAAAGTCATTTTCTTCCAGTATTTACCTATATCCATAGGCCTTTTGGATCAAATGGGAGTGCGTTTTGACCGTTTACGGTATGAGGTTTTCCAAAACCTATTTTTAAGCCCCATGAATACTGGCTTTGTAAGGCCTGCTGTTGCAACAACACCTACCGCTTGCGGTATTGAAACCATACTTCTCTTGTCTCTGCATCAATGCGGGAGAACTCAAGTTGCAACAACACCTACCGCTTGCGGTATTGAAACAATAGCACTTTGGTTTCTGTTAATCACACGCATTTTAAAAAGTTGCAACAACACCTACCGCTTGCGGTATTGAAACAGTATCATCATCGCCGCAGCACATTTCTTTTAAGCCAGTTGCAACAACACCTACCGCTTGCGGTATTGAAACGCGTATACGCAGTTAATTCGGTAGCACCAGCTTGACCAGGTTGCAACAACACCTACCGCTTGCGGTATTGAAACCTGTGATTTTACCAGAACAGCACTTCATTAATCTGTTAAGTTGCAACAACACCTACCGCTTGCGGTATTGAAACAGCCACAGCTGTCGCTGCAGCTTCCCTGATGTCATAGTTGGTTGCAACAACACCTACCGCTTGCGGTATTGAAACAATTTACGAAACAATATATAACGGCCCCGAAATTAATTCGGTTGCAACAACACCTACCGCTTGCGGTATTGAAACGCTACAGCTGTTGCTGCAGCCTCACGAACATCGTAGTTGACGTTGCAACAACACCTACCGCCTGCGGTATTGAAACACTGATGTTCGCCGTTTCGAATTGTTGGAGAGCACCAAGGGTTGCAACAACACCTACCGCCTGCGGTATTGAAACTCCACTCATTTTAAATCCTCCTTTAAATTAAATATAAGTTGCAACAACACCTACCGCCTGCGGTATTGAAACGGTACACGCTTCATACCATTTTCGTCTGTTATTGTTAGTTGCAACAACACCTATCGTTTACGGTATTGAAACCATTGTTTCCAATCAGCAAAGATTTGAGCATCTTCGGTTGTAACAGTGCTTACCGTTTACGGTATGCGCCGAAGGGTGCGAGACAGCAGAGGAGCAAAGCGACGATGAGGTCCGCACATCTCAAGTACCTGAACGAAGAGAAGGTAAAACGAAGATGATGAAGCAACAGCACCTACCGTTCACGGTATTGAAACTCGGTCATAGTAACGACTACGACTTTCCCCCAATAAGGTTGCAACAGCACCTACCGTTTACGGTATTGAAACCATTGTTTCCAATCAGCAAAGATTTGAGCATCTTCGGTTGTAACAGTGCTTACCGTTTACGGTATGCGCCGAAGGGTGCGAGACAGCAGAGGAGCAAAGCGACGATGAGGTCTGCACATCTCAAGTACCTGAACGAAGAGAAGGTGAAACAAAGGCGATAAGCAACAGTACCTACCGTTTATGGTATTGAAACAAACAATCCAATAAATAGTTCTTAATAGATTCTTCTGATATTGCAATAGTACCTACTGTTTACGGTATTGAAACGCACTTTGCTCCTGAACAAAATCAGGACGTAATTGATTCGGTTGCAATAGTACTTACCGTTTACGGTATGCGTCGAAGGGTGCGAGACAGCAGAGGAGCGAAGTGACGATGAGGCCCACACATTGCAAGTACCTGAACGAAGAGAAGGTAAAACAAAGGTGATGAAGTAACAGCACTTACTGCTTGCGGTATTGAAACAATAGAGGCGTATATTCGTTTTCTTCTTGTTGATTTTTAAATGTTGCAACAACACCTACGGTTTACGGTATTGAAACCTATCAAGTATGTTATTATCAGAAGGATCGATGCAATTGCAATAGTACCTACCGTTTACGGTATGCGCCGAAGGGTGCGAGACAGCAGAGGAGCAAAGCGACGATGAGGTCCGCACATCTCAAGTACCTGAACGAAGAGAAGGTAAAACAAAGGCGATAAGCAACAACACTTACCGTTTACGGTATTGAAACTAATAATTGCCGTTACTGATTAGGTTGCCGTCCTTGTCATGTTGCAACAACACCTACCGCCTGCGGTATTGAAACTATAAAGCTTTTTTGATAGCGTTCATATCTTGTACTAGAAAGTTGCAACAACACCTACTGCTTGCGGTATTGAAACAATTTTGCAACATTTTCTTTGCCCCATGCTTGAAATCCGCGTTGCAATAACACCTACCGTTTACGGTATGCGCCGAAGGGTGCGAGGCAGCAGAGGAGCAAATCGACGATGAAGTCCGCACATCTCTTACCTGAACGAAGAGAAGATAAAATAAAGGTAATGGTACTTACTGTTTACAGTATTGAAACCATTTTATTTTAGGAGGAGCACTTCGACGTGCTTGTTTATTTGTAACAGCACCTACCATTTACGGTATGTACCACAGAGTGTGAGACAGCAGAGGTGCATACCGATGATGAGGTCCGCATATCTCAAGTACCTGAACGAAGTGAAGGTAAAACAAAGGCGATAAGCAACAGTACCTACCGTTTACGGTATTGAAACAGTAAAATACTTCCCGTATTCGGATGGATGCCAATCATGTTGCAACAACATCTACCGCCTGCGGTATTGAAACCGAAGTGCAGAGATGAAAGCCAATTTAGTTGCGATAGTGGTTGCAACAATACCTACCGCTTGCGGTATTGAAACCATAACCATAACCGAACAAACGGCGGTATAAACCTTTGAGGTTGCAACAACACCTGCCGCTTGCGGTATTGAAACTATTAATCTGCTGTAACCATTCTATAGCCGACTTCATTCTTACGTTGCAATAATACCTACCACTTGCAGTATGCGTCGCAGAGTGTGAGGCAGCAGAGGAGCGAAGTGACGATGAGGTCCCCCCATCTCAAGTGCCTAAGCAAAGCGAAAGAAAACAAAAGTGATAAAGAAATGTAACTACCGTTTACGGTATTGAAACGGATCCCATACCTTTAAGCCTGTTTTGGCGCTATCTATAGTTGCAACAGTACCTACCGTTTACGGTATGCGCCGAAGGGGACGAGACAGCAGAGGAGCAAAGTGACGATGAGGTCTGCATATCTCAAGTACCTGAGCAAAGCGAAGGTAAAACGAAGGTGATAAAGCAACAGTACTTACCGTTTACGGTATGCGCCGAAGGGTGCGAAACAGCAGAGGAGCAGCGCGACGATGAGGTCCGCACATCTCAAATATCTGAACGAAGAGAAGATAAAACAAAGGCGATAAGCAATAACACTTACCGCTTGCGGTATTGAAACTCGCTAATTCTTGCCCCTGTTTCTCGTTGATTTCTTTCGTTGCAATAGTACCTACCGTTTACGGTATTGAAACGCTGTTATTATTGGTAATCACTTTTTTATTATCTTCATTAGTTGCAACATACTGACTGCTTTTGCTTATTTGGGTATTAGGAGATTCTCACAATGGCTATAATAGAATTTTAAATTTCTGATCATAAGATAATGGATAACTTAACAAAAAAATCCAATCTGAATTTGGTGGTATTTTGACACTTATACAAAATGGAATTTGTTTTGTTAGTTATACTACTGTTGCGCCGAAAGGCGCTTTTTTAATTCCTAGTTTTTCTGATTATCCTACTTTCACTATGGTTCGTATAATGAATGCAACAAAACAAATCATAGTGTGGGGAGGTGTTAGTCTTGATGAGTATTGAAATGTTGATTTGTTGGGCTGTTTTAATCGTAATCGCTAAATCATTGAGCAAGAAAAAGTGAGGTGCGGTATGTCTAATGTAATACAAGAATTAAAGGAAATGATGTATTTGTCAGGGCGCATGAATCGAAGATCCTATGTCATCTATTGTATCTATATTTGCACCAACATTGGCTAAGGTTAGTATTATGACTGGACTATTAGCTATCATTTGCTGGCTATGAATACTATATATGATTGTGAAGATGCTGCAAGACGATAAATAGTACGTTAGCACCACAAAGGGGTGGTTTGTATGCAATATCTAATTTCTTATGACCTTTCGAACACAAAAATCCGGAATAAGGTAGTTAAGTATTTAGAATCATTTTGTTACCGTGTGCAGCATAGCGTGTTTCTCTGTCTTAATGCTCATGTACGGGTGGAGACGATTATCAAGAATTTAGAGTTTCTTACAAGAAATGATGAGACAAAGCGCTTGTTAATTGTTTCCATATCGGATACGACCAAGACCCCCATATGGTGCAACAATGAGAAGGTTCCATTGTGTGAGGAACAGATTATTATGATTTAACAGTGATTATGTAATTTGTTTAGGAGGTGTTGGTATGATTGAAACTGTATATGTTATGACGCCAGGTATATCGATAAAACAAGATGGTGGTTTGTTAATCTTAGAACAGAATCATGAGGTTCGGCGTCAGTTACCCATGGCGAACGTAAATAATCTCGTAGTTGGGCGAACGGTACAAATTTCTACACAAGTTATGTTCTCTTTAGTTGAGCAAGGTTCTCTCATTCAGTTTGTGAATCATAAATACGAGGTTATGGGGATTCTTGGTGATGAACATACATCGCTTAAGAAATTATTGTGGCAAGTGAATCATTTCACAAACCCTGATTTTGCCCTTATGGCATCGCGGTATATTGTATTTCGCAAGGTGAAAGCCCAATTAAACATCCTTGATCAGTACAATAAGACGCGACATATTCCTAACTATGAGGCGATTCGCCATACTATGCAGGCCTTAGTGAAACGTGTAGATAGGACCAAGACAGTAGAGGCCTTGAGAGGCATAGAAGGCCTTGCTTCTCGAACTTATTTTTCCGTATGGCCATTTATATTGTCTTAACCTTGGACCTTTCCAGGACGCAAACGTCATCCTAGTACAGATCCTGTAAATGCTTTACTCAGTTATGGTTATTCATTTCTGGAACGAGAGGTGCGCGCCTACCTAGTATCTACTGGTCTTGATGTGCGTATTGGTGTGTTACATAGTACGAACGATAGAAAGGATAGTTTTGTGTACGATGTGATGGATCTATTACGACAAGAGATTATCGATAGATTTATCTTAAAGGTTTTCAATCGACAAATGATTAATAGAGATGATTTTGATATATCTGAACGAGGCTGTTTCTTGGCTCGTGATTCTAATAAGGGCTGGGTTAAAACATATGAATATTATATGACACATACTGCAACGCGGTTAGCAGGAGTTACACCACGTCAATGGATTCAACAAGAAATACAGTATTTTATATCTTTTTTAAAGAATATTGGTCATGCTCCCGCAGAAGAATTAGAAGTAAAGGAGTTTGTATAACTTTTTAAATTATCTAAAGAATTATAGTATATATTGAATAATCATAAAACTTTCATAAAATGCATGATTATAAGTGCTTTTTTTCTTAGTATTTGCTATCATTAAAGATGAAATATAAATGAAGTTTTGTATATCGTGTTTCATGAAAGAGGGGATTCCATGTTTATCAATCATACAAATCATCCATCTCAGTACTGGTCGGATGCACAGCTCGATGCAGGGAATCAATATGGGATGATTATGGATATGCCATTCCCTCAGATTGATCCGATGGCATCTTCGGTGGAAATTAGTCAGTTGGCGCAAGATTATGCAGCGCGTATCATCGCCTTGCATCCAACGGCAGTACTCTGCCAAGGAGAATTCATTTATTGTCATGTGTTAGTGGAACGATTGCTCGCTGTTGGGATTACTGTTGTGGCAGCTACCAGTGAACGGGTGGTTGAAGCATCCTATAGGGATGGGGTGAACGAGAAAATAGTGAACTTTCAGTTTGTTCAATTCCGTGAGTATTGTCGCTGATTCGTATTGTGTTTTGTAGGTAAGGAGTGAGCCTATGCAAGTAAATGCGATTTTATTTGATGTGCAGTCCATTCAAAAGTACATCTTCGCAAACAATAAATTGAAGGCCAATGTAGGGGCTTCATATATTGTGGACCGATTATTTAAGAATGTGTTGTGCGATGAGGTCATTAAGAATATTGGGGTAGCCGCAGATACAACATCTTGGTTAAGCCATGGTGAAAGTCTTACAGCACTGCCGACGCCTGTGTATGTGGCGTACATCGGCGGCGGTAATGCATTAGTGTTGGTTGACGAAGCTCATGAAGCGCTCGTGGCGAATATCATTAAGCAATTCACTACTCGTGTCTTGACGAAATATCCATCCCTCAAGGTGGGGGCCACATCTGGAACAATTACCCTTGATAAGGATAAGTTCTCCAGTGATTTAGGGGTGTTATATTCACAATTAAAGGCTAATCAGCATACTCTACATCCGATTGTGACGCCAGCCAATACAGGGTTGACTACGATTTGCGATTTTAGTGGTGATGTGGCTGATACAACAGAACCAATAGGTGAAAAACGCCTTGTGGCTACGTCTTTCTCAGCTAAATTTAACGCTTTTGACGCAGCAAATAAACGATTGAGCCTTGACCTATTCGGCACAGAAGACACGGACTGGGTATTTCCATCTGAGTTAGAGGACCTAGGTCAAAATCAATCTACAGATACTAGTAAAACGGGTATCAATGATATTGCTATCGTTCATATTGATGGTAACAACATGGGGGCTCATTTCAGAGCTTGTAAAACTTTGGAAGAACGCAGCGCCTTATCCAAGCGCGTTCATGAAAAAACATTGGCTAGTTTTAAGGCTACAGTGGAATGGATCATCAATCACTATGATGTGTTAGATTCAGAATTGGAACTGAAACCGAACATGATGCCTATTCGTCCTATCATCGTAGGCGGTGACGATATTACATTCATCTGTAATGCTCGTATTGCGGTACAAACGTCACAATTCTTGATGCAACAATTATTGAGTGATGCGGATGGCATGTCTATTGCATCCTGTGCAGGTATTGCGGTGATTCCTACATCATATCCATTCTTTAGAGGCTACGAAATGGCAGAACAATTGTGTGATAGTGCAAAATCCAAGATGCGTGCATACAATGAAACACATACGATTTCGGAATCCTGCTGGATGGACTTTGCCTTCTTACACGGTGAAACAGCGCCAACATTGGAGCAATTCTTTGCCAATGAATACAGTAGCCTAACAGGCAATATGCACTTTGGTCCATACCGCGTTTATGGCCGTACAGAATCTGTAGCCTCTGGTGATATAGAGGGATTGCCTCAAGTATTGGATTGTACAGCTCAATTCAATGCTGGCAAGGTGATGGCTCATAACAAGGTGAAGGAATTGCGTTCCGTCCTTCAAGATAATGAACATATGTGGACAGTATTTCTTGAACAACTGCGTAATACGGGGACATCGTTGCCGAATGTAGCTGGTTGGGAAGCTTTCACAGACAAGCTATGGGCTAAGATTGATGGCCATATGCGCACACCGTATACGGATGCCATTGAATTGATGGATTATGTATTGCCTGGATTGGAGTAAGTATATGTACACATTAACTATACAATTATTGTCGCCAACTATGCTGATGTCCGGCCAAGGCGATGTGAACACGGACAGCACCATCGTTCATGACCGTTACGGAATTCCTTTCATTCCGGCAAAACGGGTGCGCGGTGTGTTATATGAAAGCGCTCTCGAGGTAGCGGAAATGATGGAAATGTCTAAGATGACGGCGTTTACAACGGACGATGTGAAAGTTTTATTCAACCGTCTTGAAGGCATTACGGATGAACCTAGATTATCCATCTCGAATTTGACCATTTCTGATTATGATGTGGTATCTCGTGAATTGGCGCAGTTAGAGGAACAGTACCCAACAGTATTCACAAAGGACCGCGTTCTTGAAGAATATACATCCATGCGGTATTACACATCTATCGACCAAACAACAGGAACAGCTATGGAAGGTACCTTGCATAACTCTCGCGTGCTTAATAAGGGGCTTACCTTTAAGGGACATATCGATGTAGAGGATATGACGGATACAGACCGCTATATTTTGAGCTGTGCTGTACGCAATATGATGGCCATAGGTGGTAAGCGAAACCGTGGGTTCGGTCAAGTGGTATGTAAAATCGATGATAAAGCATTTGATCTAGATACAATAGGGGGTAAACTATGGAACAAGTAAATATTACGGTCACTATACAATCCCCAACGCTCATTGCCAATTCTTCGACGGCAGGCGTATTGACAGGTACACGTGGATCTATTGATGGACGCATTTTGCGAGGCCTATTTGCCACTCAGTTTATCAAATCCCATAACCTTGGTAAAACAGCGCATACAAATCAGGACTTTATGAATTTGTTCTACGGTGATTTACGTTTCGTATCCGCTTATAAAGATACAGTAAAGGGAACATCATTCCCTGCGCCATTGAGTTTGCAAAAAAACAAGAATGCGGCTAAAGAAACTAAGTTTGCATCTAACCAGGTAGTTGATTCTTTTTATGCAAAACAAGAATACGATGTGCCAGAAAAACAAAATCTTCTTGGCTTTAAAGGCGTAAAGGGCTTTGTCGTGCTAGATGGTACAGAATGTAGCCCAGTTTCTGTGGAAACAGCGATTAAATTGCATATGTCTCGCTCATCTGAGCAAGAGCGCGTACAAGGCCGCAGCAGTGATGGCACGATTTTTAACTATGAATATGTAGAACCAAATCAAGTATTTGTGGGCTCCGTAGTAGGTCCTAAGGATGCCTTGGAATCCTTCGTTCACGAATTCCCTAAAAATTTAGATTGCCATATCGGCCGTTCTCGCCGTACAGAATACGGTCACTGTACCGTTACAATTGGTGATATTATGCCTGTGCCAACGCCAACGAGTGCAGGAAATTCCTTATATGTACGATTGCATACGCCATTGCTACTCGGTACGGAATCCATTCATGATGTAGTTGGTCGTGCGGTAGCATCCATTGGTTCAGACATTACCATCGGTGGTGTGTTTGCTTCGTACCAAGAGGAACAAAACTTCAACAGCATCTGGGGCGTTCGTAGTAGTTCTGAAGCAGCTGCCTCTGCAGGTACTGTGGTGGAATTGGTAAAATTATCTGGTTGGTCTACCGATGATGTAGCAGCATTGCAAACTATTTTATACAACGGTATGGGTGCTCGCGTGCAAGAAGGGTATGGTCAAGGTCGTCTTTGGACACCATTGGAAGGTACAATGGTACCATTAGGTAAGGCAAAAGCAGAAGCTCTTACATCCTTACATAAACCAACACGTCGCATTGCGAAGAAGGTATTGGAAAAACAGATCATCTTGAATGCACGATTACATGCAGCTCACGATGTGGATACGTATATTAAACGCACTATGGATTCTCGTAGTATCTCCAAGCATTTCGCGTCCGTTTTATTGGCTGAACTCGGTACAGATCATGCCACTGGCCATCGCCAATTGCAAGACTTTGTAGCGCAAACTAAAGCGGATAAAAAGGTGCTTGAAAAGAATTTGCGTGAATTCCAATTGGAACATGCATACACGCACAGTGAAACGAAACGCGTTAATTTGATGGATTATATCATCGATTTTGATGCGAATATGTTAGTGAATGCGTGCCTGTCTAAATCTGGCACAAGCGGCTCCTATTACCAAATCCCGACAGAACTTATCGATATGGTGGGCCTCGATGCAGCAAAACTAGCTGATACTGTAGCTTACGAATATTGGTTGTATTTCTTTAGACATATTAGAAAAGTTAAGTAAGGAGGACCGTCGTATGTTAAACTCTGCAAGTATTATAGGACGGTACACTCTGACTGGTACTGTCAAACTCACGAGCCCGCTTATTATCCGTGCTGGTGTGAGTAATGATATATTAAATGATACGGTTGATGATATCGTGGTGACCTACCATGATGGGCAACCATTTATTCCGGGCACATCCTTGGCCGGCGTATTGCGTCAAGCCTTGCAAGGTCTTGTACCTGATGCGGAATTGGTGCTATTTGGATCTATCGACGATAAGGGAACTCAAAGTGCGCTACAAATCAATGACATTCCTTTAGAAGATACGAATATTGTCGTACGTGACGGCATTCGCATTGATGATGTGCGTGGTATAACCGTAGATGGTGCTAAATATGATTTCGAGGTTATCGAATCGGGTGCTACCGGTCAATTGCGCATCGATTGTGTTATCCGTCGGTATCACGAACAACAAGGCGATAAGATTGAAAAGGCCCTCGCTGCCTTAGCCAATGCTTTACAACATGGCATCGCTATTGGAGCTCGTACGGTAAATGGTTTTGGCCGTGTTGCTTGTAAGGATATTGCCTTAGAACACTATGACTTTACAAAACCAGACCATGTGAAAGCATGGTTAATTGGCAAAGATGGCGATTCCGTAGCTATTCCTAAACAAGCCCTTGTAGCTGATCGCGATTTAGTTATCAATATGGATGCTTATTTAGAAGATACGGTGCTTATCAAATCTATCTTTGAAGAAGCCTGGGAAGATACATCTGTAGCCCTTTTCGTTCCTGGTACATCTGTTAAAGGTGTATTGCGTCATCAATGTGGTCGTATTCTACAAGCTATCGGTATGAATGATACACTTGTGAATACGCTTTTTGGATACAGTAATGACGATGATAAGGATAGCCGTAAGGGCCGTGTCATGGTCGATGAAATTTACTTTGATAAACAGTTCAATCAAGAGGAACAACCTCGTATCCGCGTGGATCGTTTCACTGGTGGTGCTATGAATGGCGCCTTGTTCCAAGATCACCCTGTACGTAACACTAAGGGGGATACAGTGACATTCCCATTGCGCATGACTGTTAAAAATTGTAACGATGCAGAGGCCGGCCTTGTGTTGCTGCTCGTGAAGGATCTCATGACAGGTCAAATTACATTGGGTGCAAACCGTACGATTGGTTATGGCCGTGTACAAGGTAAATCTGTTACCGTTCAGTATCATGGTGAAAGCTATACCATCGATGGTAATGGTAAGGTAACATCTGGTGATGCCTCTCATCTTGAAAACCTAGTGAGTGCGTTGCAACAATGTATTAAAGAAACTGTAAACGGCTAAGGAGGTTGCCATGAGTAAAGAATTACAACGCCACGAAGGCGTATATACAAAAACTAGCGGCACCTGTGGGGCCCTAGCAGATGTGAACATTGCATCTGTTGCAAAGGAACACATGCAACGGGATGGTCTAGTCGTTACTTGGTCTGTGCACGAAGTAAAATGGGGCTATTACAAGAATGGTACATTCCAATTTTCGGATGGCTCCACAACAGTTGAAAATGCATATTTGCAAGAAATGCGCATCTTTAACGATACAGAAGAATTGCGCGTTACCGTTCAAAATGGATCTATTTCATATCGCTATATTTCCGATGCCTCTGGTGAAAGCGTATCTTACGTGGATTCCACATCTCGTATGATTGGTGAAAATGATGCAGGTTATGCCCAATTACATAATATTGAAGGTTTTACCCATTTAGTTGATACAGGGCGTAAGCTTTCACAAATTATCCCTATTACAGCAACAAAACAATATTGCTACTTAACAACGCGCAATTATATTGGATATTTAGATAACCATCAAGCGAGCTATATCGATTATCGGTATGTGAGCATCGTAGATAAGGAGGCGTAGTATGGCAAAGAAAGCAAAGAATAAACATGCGGCTAGTGCAGCCTTCTTTCAACGTGTAAATGGTCCAGATTTTGATATCAAAAAGGCGACGGAACCGCGTGGTGGCGGCCGTGGTGGTCAAGGCCGTTCTGGCGGTTACAATAATTCCCATGGTAATAGCGGTGCTAGAAGCAATGGTAATAGCAAATATCCGTCTACACCTGCTAGCGCAGCATACAATTTTGTGCGTTTGCCAAGCCATGTAATTCCTGCTGAATTCTATGATGGGAATTTTGAAGGTGTCACAAAGGATGTTATTGATGCGTACCGTGATCATGTTACGAAAATGGATACACATACTGGTTATATTGATCTCACTATTACAACAGAAACACCACTATTCATAGGTGGTCCATCGAAACAAGAGGACACAACACCTCTAGAATTCTATGGTGGTCAAAACAATCCAACCATTCCGGGCTCTAGCCTTAAGGGCATGGTAAAAGAAATCTTTAAAATTGTAACGGCTAGTAGCTTTAGACCATATCAACGCGGTACAGGATTAGGCGACTTTGAAGATCGATACCTTTATTTCCGTGACTTTGCGAGTGCTATTAAATCTCTTAAAGAATATTATGCAGAACGCATGGTGGGCATGGAGAAAAATGGCAAGGGTGAATATAAAGCTGCTACTAAGGCGACACCTGGTTTCATCATTCAAACGGTGAATAATGATTACTTCGTCGTTCCTAGTGATGTTAAAAAATGCTCTTATTTGGATAATGATGGCATGGAACTTAAGAAGGATAAGGCGTCCATCGACTGGATGAATACGTATGTGAACATTCATACGGGCTCTATGCGTTCTAAAAAATCCTACATGCGTATTACCAAACCGGGAAATTTTGATAAACGAATTCCAATTCCGCAGTCTTGTATTGAAAGCTACGCAGATGATAAGAACCGCGGTACATTAGATTTGCTAGATAAGAAAACAGGTAAATCCGGCGAAGCGGCTAAAGAGTATACCCATTGCTCAGATGTAAAATTCGTTGTGCCTTGTTTCTTTATTGAAAAGGATGGTCTTGTTGAACATTTTGGGCATGGTCGTTTCTATCGAATCGCTTACGATTTAAAAATTAGTGATCATTTACCAACGTCCTTGAAGCAACATAATAAAGGCGTGGATTTATGTGATAGCGTATTTGGTTATGGCGATAATTGGGCTGGACGTGTATCCTTCTCTGATGCACATGTACAAGGTACACTTAAGATGTGCCCTTCCGATTATCCACATCCATTGATGGGACCAAACCCAACATCATTCCAACTCTATTTGGAACAAAATGTGGATGACCATAATACGTATAATCACTGGGGGCATGAACATGCGTCCTTACGTGGTTATAAGATGTATTGGCATCAACCGCTTGCCAAAGCGAAGGATTGGACTCGTACGGCTGAAGAAAAAGAAATCAAAGGTACACGCAAGATTCGCCCTGTTGATACAGGGGTTACTTTCACAAGTCGTATTCATTTTGAACGTCTTAGTGATGTAGAACTCGGTGCGTTGCTTATGTCTCTTAATTTAGATCAATATTCTGGCGGCCAACGTCGGACGTATTACAAACTAGGCATGGGTAAATCCATTGGTTTCGGCAGTGTTAAATTAGATACAGACGTAACGATTTTTGATAATACTAGCCGTTACTCCGTCTTGTTTGAAAATGATGCGTGGAATACTGGAAAAAGCACAATGGATAGCAAAGACTATGTTCAAGCGTTTACAGCTTATCGTGATGATGTACTCGGTGTGGATAAACCAGCATATAATGCAATGCTCGAAGATTTGTATATGATGATGGATTGGAATATCGCTAATGGTCCAAATGCTGCTAAGAATTGGAACGAAGGGATATCCATGATGACTATCAAAAATAATAAAATGGATGATCGCATTAAATATCGTAGTAAACTCGATATGCCAAAATCCTTTATCGAAAAGTGGTCTAAATAATGCTGGGTATTGTAACATTAGCCCTTAAGGCTAAGAACACCTGTAAACTGCCTGAATTTCCAGGACGTTTTCTCCATGCGGCCGTATTTTCCCTCCTCGGTTCTATCGATGAAGCATCCAGTACGTATTGGCATAATCTAGCAGGCATCAAACCATTTACCGTATCCCTACAATATGGCAAAAAACGCCGTGATGCTAGTATTCAAAAGGGGGATATAGTTTACTTACGAATCCATGTGTGGCATCGTGAGCTGTGGTATGTCCTTGAAGAGATACCGCAGCTACTATCCTTACAAATCGGACCACTTGAGGCGATGGCTGTCGATGTGCAATATGAGGCACCCTTTGATCTTCCTTTATCGGGAGAGAATGCTTTGATATTGGTAGAGCGATGCCTTACGGCCAAGCCTGCGAAACGTGTGGAAATCGATTTTGTTACGCCTACCTCATTTAACGGAACATATGGCGAAATTACATTTCCTAAGGCGGAGCTTATCTTTGCATCCATTGTAGACAAATGGAATGCTGGTGATGAAGAACAAGCATTAGATAAAGCACGCATTAAAGAACTGTGTGAACGAATTGTTTTGACTGATTGGAAAGGACACACTAAGCGTGTATACTTTGGTCGTGACCGAGGTATTACCGGATTTGTAGGTGGCTTTACATTCAATTTGTCCAAGCTAAATGACGAAGAACGACAACTCATTACTATTCTAGCAACCTTTGGTCAACATTGCGGTGTAGGACGATTGTCTAGTCAGGGGCTGGGGCAAGTGCGAGTGACAGTGGATATGAAATAATAGATTTTTAGTCTAGAGATTATAGTTAGATATATTTGGACTATGTATAGGTCTAGATATAGTACCTCCCAACTAAAGAAACCTGCTAGTTATCAATTCTGATAACTAGCAGGTTTCTTTTTAGTTCCTAGTTTTTTTGATTATCTCTTTACGTGAAAGCTACGTATAATGAAATCACAAGTTAAGCCTACTAGTTAGAGCATCATGTAGCATGGTCGTTACCTCCGCGACCCATATCGTTACAACGTAACGATATACAATACACAGACCCTTTGATCGGAACCGCCCTTGCAGCGGATGCTATGATGTTTAGCTGGTAGGCTTAATCTATTTTTATTTTAATATATACTAGTTTTGAACTTTGAAACAATGCACGAACTCTCTGCTTTACTTCAATAAAAAGACTTAAAAATAAATGAATAGAAAATGAACTTAATTATTGACGTGAAACCTATAAACCCTTATAATAACCGTATCTTAAGAAACATCATTTTCCTCCAGTATTTACCTATATCCATAGGCCTTGTGGACCAAATGGGAACACGTTTTGACCGTTTACGGTATTGAAACTCGTAAACATTTACTTCGTCTGGGTTAATATCCATGCTTGTTGCAACAGTACCTACCGTTTACGGTATGCGCCGAAGGGTGCGAGACAGCAGAGGAGCAAAGCGACGATGAGGTCCGCACATCTCAAGTACCTGAGCAAAGCTAAGGTAAAACGAAGATGATGAAGCAACAGTGCCTACCGTTTACGGTATTGAAACGTACTGATGTTAGCATTAAATACACCTTCCATTAGTTCAGTTGCAATAGCACCTACCGTTTACGGTATTGAAACCCACGGTTAGTTAAAAAGCGTATAGATGTTCTATTATGTTGGAACAGTGCTTACCGTTTACGGTATTGAAACGGATAGTGGTGAAAGAAATTAAATCTACAAGAATTAGCGTTGCAACAGCACCTACCGTTTACGGTATGCGCCGAAGGGTGCGAGACAGCAGAGGAGCAAAGCGGCGATGAGGTCCGCACATCTCAAGTACCTGAGCAAAGCGAGGGTAAAACAAAGATGATAAGGCAACAGTACCTACCGTTCACGGTATGCGCCGCAGGGTGTAGGACAGCAGAGGAGCAAAGCGACGATGAGGTCCGCACATCTCAAGTACCTGAGCAAAGTGAAGGTAAAACAAAGGTGATGAAGCAACAGTACTTACTGTTTACGGTATTGAAACGTAACTACCAACAAAATAGGTACTAGCATTACTAACGTTGCAACAATACCTACCGCTTGCGGTATTGAAACGCGCAATTCTTCAATAAGGCTTGCAAGGAAGTTGTTCCATGTTTGCAACAGTGCTTATCGTTCACGGTATTGAAACTGGTCAGATCCTCCTTGAGACATTTTAAAGAATTCAGATCGTTGCAACAGCGCTTACTGTTTACGGTATTGAAACTTATTGGTTACTACACCAACATCTACTAGCTCTTGACGGTTGCAACAGCACCTACCGTTTACGGTATTGAAACGCAACTTTATCTAAGTTGCCTTGCATCATGTCACGTTGCAACAGCACCTACCGTTTACGGTATGCGCCGAAGGGTGCGAGACAGCAGAGGAGCAAAGCGACGATGAGGTCCGCACATCTCAAGTACCTGAGCGAAGCGAAGGTAAAACGAAGATGATAAAGCAACAGCACCTACCGCTTGCGGTATTGAAACTTACCTGCATCAACACCACTCTCGTGAATAGTAATGTCACGAGTTGCAACAACACCTACCTCTTACAGTATGCGCCGAAGGGTGCAAGACAGCAGAGGAGCAAAGCGAAGGTAAAACGAAGATGATAAGCAATAGTACCTACCGTTTACGGTATTGAAACTCAAATTTGCCCAAATTGTAAAGCTTCATTACAACTAGTTGCAACAACACCTATCGTTTACGGTATGCGCCGAAGGGTGCGAGACGGCAGAGGAGCAAAGCGACGATGAAGTCCGCACATCTCAAGTACCTGAACGAAGAGAAGGTAAAACAAAGGTGATGAAGCAACAGTACCTACCGTTTACGGTATGCGCCGAAGGGTGCGAGACAGCAGAGGAGCAAAGCGACGATGAGGTCCGCACATCTCAAGTACCTGAACGAAGAGAAGGTAAAACAAAGGTGATAAGTAACAGTACTTACCGTTTACAGTATGCGCCGAAGGGTGCGAGACAGCAGAGGAGCAAAGCGACGATGAGGTCCGCACATCTCAAGTACCTGAGCAAAGCGAAGGTAAAACAAAGGCGATAAGCAACAGTACCTACCGTTTACGGTATGCGCCGAAGTGTGCGAGACAGCAGAGGAGCAAAGTGACGATGAGGTCCGCACATCTCTTATCTGAGCAAAGCGAAGGTGAAACAAAGGTGATGAGAAAATAGTACTTACCGTTTAGTGTATATAATAAAAGAACTACATATTTTATTAGGAGTATGCTATCTCCCTACAACCATAAAAAAACTCTACCCTAGATCTTCTAAGGTAGAGGTTTTGTTTATAAATCTCTATAATTCGATGCTTATTGTATCGAATGTTTGTTTGATATATAATTAAAATAAGATAGTTAGATGAGGTTGGGCCTCTCTTCGTCATTGAAGGGAGGGGTAAGCCTATGAGTGATTATGAAATCATTATGCTCCTATTACAGGTGATGACCGTGATTATTGCCTTTGGAGCGTTAATAGCGCTTATTTGTCTAGGAAAAGACAAATAGCCCTTCGTTATCTTTGATAATTCGATAACAGAAAGGCCATTTCCTAATATTTTATAGATTTCGAGATGAGCCTGACGTATCCACTCGTCTAGCTATCTTCTTATATTATAACGATGGTTTAGGTCATCGTCAAATATAGATGAACATGCACGTTTTTGTTTGATGAGTGTGTTCTGCCATTAAGTATGTAGGACATAAATTCTGAGCTGTTTCAAAACGGCTCTTTTTTTATTCCTAGTTTTTTTGATTATCTCCCCATAGAGAATCTCCGTATAATGAACTCACAAGTTAAGCCCATTGGTTGTAACATCAAGTATCATGATTTACCTCCATACAATAAATAAAATAACCCTTTTATAAAAGCTGCATTAGGCGGCAAACAAAGTGGTGTTCTTCCGGTGGGCTTAGCCTAGTATGTTGTTTGTATTACATGAGTTATATGTGTTTTTATACACGGAGGTTCTCTATGGAACGATTTGCTATTCAGAAGAATGATTTTTTATCCCATGATTGCACCGGTTACTTTCATCTATATTATGTAGGGTACGGGCGACCAGGCAATCCGGATTATTTGAACACGTTGAAAAATATATTTGTTTCTACACCTCTAGATACGTTGCGAGCTGCCTCTAGGCAGGCCGCAGCATTAATGATACAGGATATTCCGAAGGTTATAGATGCTGAAGATTTGGGTGAGGTTGTTCTTATGGCGGTGCCACGGTCCAAGTCGGGCATGTGCAATTGGCAACTTGGGTTTAAGGCTGCGGTACGGACTGCTGTGAAAGCCCTACAGGATAATAACTTGCCTGTCGTCGACGGAACAGATTTTATTTTCCGCCATACGAGTACCAAGATGACACACTTGCGTAAGCCTGTATCTAATTTCGAAAATACTGGTAGTGAGCCGTACCCAGGGATTACCAAGGATACTTGTGATATCCAGAACGAGTACCTAAAGGATAGAACGGTTATTTTGATAGACGATATTTATACAAAAACAGTCAATGTTGACGAAGATTGTATTCAAGCATTATACGATGCTGGTGCAGCGCGCGTTATTTTTTACGCCGTAGCCTACACTAATCGAAATGCGTATAAAAGAGGAGCATAATATGAAGATTTCACCAATAGCTTTGAAAATTTGGGCCGTCCAACAAGCCACTAATCAGATCAAATCAAGAGCTAGCTTTCACAATACGTGGAAAACAGCAGATGCATTTCTTGCCATGATGGATGACATCCCTCACATTGATGAGGCGGTGCATAGCTTGTCCGTAGCGGTGGATGATATGGACTGGATGGATGGAGCGGTGTGCTGCTTTGATACAGAGTTTCCTGTCGTGAATGTGAACGCACCCAATGGTGATCGCCCCTATCTCTTGTTCTATAAGGGCGACCTTAGTCTGCTTAACGATTTGAATCGCAATGTGGCCGTCATCGGTTATACGACACCAACAGATGAGCAGATTGCTCGTGAAAGTAAGATTGTTGAGCAACTGGTCAATCATAACCAACATATCGTGAGCGGTCTTGCGAAGGGATGCGATGGCATTGCTCATACGATATGCATGGATTGTGGCGGAAAAACGATCGCCATCTTGCCGTCTCCGCTGAATTCCATATTTCCTGCTGCTCATCGCGATATGGCGCAGCGTATAGTTGAAACAGGAGGTCTCATTATTACTGAGTACTACGATGAGCCGCATAGCCGACACGAAGCTATCAACCGCTTTGTGGAGCGAGATCGATTGCAAGCTTTATTTGCTAAGGCGGTGATTCTCATTGCTAGTTATGAAGGTCGTGACGGAGATAGTGGTTCTCGTCATGCTATGGCAAAGGCAAATAAATATGGGCATATGGCGTGCGTTATGTATAATGCTGCGACCGATGGTACTGCGAGGGATATGAAATTAAATCGTAGCTTACTAGAATTGCAACAAGCGCGACAACTTGTGGCAGCAAAGAGCAAAAGTGATACCTCAGCAGTCACTCTAGAGGAGATTGTTCAGTTTGTTAATCCAATGTTGGAAATGGCAGATACTCTGTTCTAGCTCTTGGGGCGTTATATGTTTTAAGTTATCCATACTAAGGTTATAAATATAACTATTAAAGTTATTACGGTAAATATAGATAGGGTTTGATAGAGGAGGTTCTATGTTTTACATCGTTGATGTAGATAACACATTAGTGTTTACAGATCAATTAAATACAGCTGGTTATGTGTATGCCTTGGACCATGTGGGACTAGAACCAAGTGCTACAATACCTGACCGTATTACGAAGAATGTTGTACGCGAGTGGTATCCTAAGCTCACAGAGCAAGAATTAGACCGTATCACATTCTATAAGCAATCCTATGTGCGCACACATTTAGAGCAGACTACGCTCAACCCTGAAATGGCTCATTTGCTGAAGGTTCAAGGAAGGAATCGTTGTGCTTTATGGACTGCTGCTAATCCAGAACGAGTACAATTATTGTTGGACTTTCACAATATAACGGAATACAAGGCTATTCGTTTCAGTGATAAGTCCACTGGTGATGTAGTACACGCCATTCAAGATTTTTGCTCGCTATTTCAATGTGAGCCACAAGACTTGTGTTTTTATGATGATGACCCTGGCGTTATACAACGATTGCTAGATTATGACGTATCTGTCATAGCGGCATAAATAAGAAGGCACATTGACATCATTTTAAAATCCATTATCTGAAATGTATTATTTTGAAATGATAGATTCATATAATTAGATAAATTAATGTGATTAGATAGATTAATTATCTATATTGATAGATTTTTGTTATATAGGAGGTTCTATGCATCACGTTACGATTAGTACAACAGGTATATTTAATGATATTCGTCCATCTTTATTTCCACCAGTAGAGGGAAAAGAGTCCACAACGTTTATGTTCGGATTAGATTTTAATACTGGTGGTGTAATTCCATTTTATGATGATGAGCTAGACGATGTAACGGTTAATGGCCCTCATATTGAGATAGAACGGCAGAGGATTCGCGAGTTTGTAAAGGCTGTATGTGCGGAGATGGAAAAACCCTTTGAGGCATGTCGTAGTGCGTTCTTGTTTTCCTTGCCAGAATTTCTCCGCTTTGGTACGTATAATGGGCGACCTTTATTAGAAACGCCTCGTAAAGGTGAGTATGAGGCGTATGTCTTGTATAAAAGCCACAGAGGTCGCAAGTTACTATTTCAAAAGGGGCGTCCCCCTAAGGATGAGGCGCAATATGTATTCGACAATATGCTACGCCATTTTATATCTACTTTGTTTTCTGATGAAGGCACGTATGGCTATTTATCCGATGTTAAGCATATAGAAACGCCTATATCCCTTGGCGTATTACAACAGTCTTTGGAGGACATAGGGGCAGCGAATGATGATGTATTTAGTGAAGGGGTTGATGCCTTTTCGGTACCGAATCACTACGTGATGACTGAGCCTACCCAGGTTCAATCTGAATTTTTACTTCTTGCTGATGCGCTTGGCGCCTATATGGTACAGGATATGGAGGGAAAAACAGAATCAGAAGCACTCAAGACCTTGTCGAAGGATGTATTGTTACAAAATATTTGTGAGCCTATGTATAAAGCGTACATGGGATCTAGTAAGGCAGCATCTATTCATGTCTATGATGAGTGTGAACGCTGGCTCGATCCGTTGATTCGTCAATGCTGGAATAATCAATATAAGATGTTCCGTTATACGTTAAATCAGGTGCCTACCTATGATGATGGAGTACTTGGTTATGTGAAAGAACAGAATGTAATTCCTCTTGTGGCGCAAGTAATTCAGGAACTTTCTACATCAAATTTAGGAGTCGAACTACATCCGCAGGTGCATCAGTATAAGCAGTATTTGGATGTTCTTGTTCCTTATACAGATCGTGTGCAGGAATTATATCGCAAGCGGTATGTTGGGATAGGTGATGAGCTATTATCTGTGATGGATGAATCCAACCCGTTCGGTATGAATAGTCCTTTTAGCATGGATAATCCATTTGGCTTAGAAGATTTGGTTGATAGTGATATTCCGTTTGGGTTCAGAGACCCATTTGGTATGAATGATGTGGATGATATGCCATCTGTAGATGTGGAGTTATGTTGCCACGTGTATTGTGCACTAGATGCGTGTCAGCGAGCCATTCGAGGCGAGCGCATGTATCATAATGTGATTCCTATTGTGAATTTCCTAGATGATTTGGTCGCTCATGCGGACATTCCTTCACCGGATTCGTGGCAGTACGAGTATTTTTTGAAAGTAGGGCGTCTATCCAAGTGGTATCGGGCTCTGGCCTATGCTTTCACAGGGCGTAGTGAGGCTGAAAGTTTATTAAAAGAATTGATTCAGGCTCAAGAGAAAGATCCGTTGGACTATGATAATTATTCCAATGCATTTATTCATAATTTGACGAATCCAGAGAGTGCCTTTGATCTTAAGTATTTACAGCTTGCGTTATTGCATTTTTATGTAGAAACGGACAATCGTGTAGGTTATGAACGCTACATTGAAACTGTATATCCTCCGCTCTTCTCCATGCGTTTTGACTGGATTAGCCAAATGCAGATTTTGTTAAATGAGAATAGGGATGAGGCGGAAGACAAGTATACACGGAGTAATCGCTATTGGAACTATACGAATGGGGTATTCCTATTGTGGGTCAAGGCCGTATGGCATTTTCATATAGAACATATGGACCAAGCCTGCTGGGAGGAACTAGGTACATTGTGGGATGCGACCTATGACAGTCCAAACTATATGCGTCATATGCAGGATCATTACGCGTACCTTGAGTGCGTCAAATACATGGTAAAATTGGCTGTTCATTTTGGTGATACTAGACGAGCTGAGATGTACAAGCAGAAGCTACAAATCCTTATCGATGAGGACTATCAATTTGGCTGGGCAGGCACAGAACTAGGATATCCGTGGAATGCATCGGATTATAGTATTATGGCACAGATTAATGAGATCTTAGGCAAACTAGACCTTGCGAAGGAGCAATACGATAAAGCCTACGCCTTGGTGAGTTATGCTCAAGAAAAATGGTGTTACTTTGAAGGTAAACATGGCAATATTTGGGATTTACCGATTGCCGTAGACCCAGAAACAGCACAACCTACGCTAACCGAGTGGTTAACAAACTATACACCTCGATTCTCTACTATTGAAGAATATAAGAAGGCTTTGGTGTCCTGGATGAGCTTTGTATTTCATTAGAAGAGTTGTTTAAATAGTATATATCCATAAAAAAGAGCCATAAAAATGAACCGCACCTCCAAAATTGGACATAATTTTGGAGGTGCAGTTTTTCTATGCCAAACTATTATAAAGAAACTAAGGGTTAAGCTTTTTATCTATTCAAAATTAGGTTGGGTATTTTATAAAAACCACTTTATGTAGAAGTGATTTTATATTTGCTTCATTTTAACTTCATTTTATAAAAGGGTTTTATATTTATAATTATTTGTTTAACTGTGTATAGTATAGTGGTAATAAATAAGATACTTGTGTTGTAAAAGGAGATTAAATATGTTGCGGAGAATGATTGGTACTGTCCTTCTAGGTACATCACTATTAGTCTTGGCAGGATGTGGTAATTCAGCTGAACTAGAACAATTAAAGAGTGAGAATAGTGCACTTCAAAAAGAAGTTACACAATTAAAGACAGATAAAAAGAACTTAGAAGATAAAATTGCTATGTATGTGCCTAGTGAATTAAAAGGTAAGCCTATTACTGATTTACCAGATCAACCGATGAAAGTTGGAAATTTCAGCATTGGGCCTGATGATATGGGGACTACAAGAACTCGTGTGGAGTTGATTAATGTAACCTCAAAGACTATTGATGCGGCAGAGTTTGTGATTTTGAAGTTTGATAATTTTGGTCGCCCTGCTAGCCAAGGTGATGGAAATGTAACATCTCCACTTACTTTACAAGGAGAAGCATCACCTAATGGTATGTTATCAGGTGCATGGACTTTATATTTATCTGATAGAGCGACAAAGGGGAAAATTATTCTTAAACAAGTGCATTTTACAGATGGTTCTGTTTGGAGAAATAGTCAATTCCAAGATCAACTAGATAAAGAAAAGGGAAGTTATAATTAGTTTTACATAGGGGAGTTTTGGTTATATGAGAAGAATAATTACCATTATAAGTGCGTTGATTATTATCATTATATCTATATTTTTGTATGGACAAGCTAATATTGCTAAAGCTTTAGGGGGCATGTTTGGTGCTAGTCTTGTGGATGGATATATAGGAATATTCTCATCAGTTATTGGTTTTGTAGGTGGGTTTTTCTTATTATTCAAATCTAAAAGTATGAAGGTTCTTACACGTGTTGGCTCGCTATTAGTAGTTACAGGCGTATTAGATATTATTACAGCAACATTCTTTAAAGACTTGATGGTTTGGGGAGCGGTATTTATCCTATTAGGTTTATTAGTATTTTTTATTGGCCGAACCTTTAATAATCAAATTGTGAAAACTGAAGAGTAATATCAATAATTGATTAAACCATATGTGTAAAAAATGAAGTAGTTGAGATGAAATAAGGGAGACATATATGTCTAAAAAGAAGATTATTATTGCCGTTCTTATAGCTGTTATTACTATCGTATTAGGTTGGTATTTCTTGTATTTCACAAAAACACCAGTATACTCATTAAATCTTGCTCGTGAATCTGTAGAAAAGCACGATGTTGTTACCTTTAAAAAGCATGTTGATGTAGAAAGTATCGTAGGATCTGGTTATGATGATTTTGTAGATGTACAAATGAATGATCCATTAATTAAAGATAATCCATTTAAAGGCTTTGCAGAGGTAATGCTTAAAGGATTAAAATCTCAAATTGTACCAGTATTAACTCAAGAGATTTATAGTGGTGTTGAAAAGAAATCTGAAGATTCTAATCAAAATACTAAGTCTAAAGAAGCTGCTAATGAAGTAAAGGAAAAGACTGGTGTTAAGGACCTTGAGTTTAAAAGTATTGGCTCTGCTACTACTGATGGAAATAGTGCAATTGTACCAATTATTTTTAGCTCAAAAGATCTTAATCAAGATGTTACCTTTGATCTTCTTATGAAAAAACTTGAAGATGGTACATGGCAAGCTATTAAGATTAATAACTTTAAAGAGTACCTTGATTTAATTGAGAAGAACAAAAATAATAAAACGAATAAGAATTAAATATACGAAGCCAGTGCCTGAACAGGTACTGGCTATTCATATTGTATAAGTTTTTTGGTAAATACTATGTTTAAATAACGGGAGAATTGTAATGAAATCCTTTATAAGTAAGTTACTATTGGTATCTATTTTTAGTGTTAGCTTAGCTCAATGTGCAATAGCACATACTGATGATTCTGGTGTATTAGGTGGTTTAGAAAATAATCCTGATTTATATAGCTACTTAAATAACTATAACTATTCATTATTTTTAGCAGATCATAGATATGGACATCATGATATGTATATATCAGCAGATAAATCTGTAATAGTTTCTATTGGGGCTGCACCAATACGGCCAGATATCTTTATTGTAAAGCCCGGCTATGCTACTAATAAAGGAATAACTGTAGGTATGAGTAGAAGTGATGTAGAAGCTACATATGGTCCTTTAGTGGAATACTCAATTTATCAAACTCCAATAGAGCCTTATGGTGAGATATCAGAAGGCTATGATAAATATAGTGGTTATTATATTGGTGAATATGTAGGAGCACATAATAGTGGCTTGTCATTTGTCTTTAATAAATATACTGATAAAGTTGTTTTGATTAGATATAAATATGATCGCCATGGTAGTACTACTGTACTTAATGATGTAAAACAATATACATTATTACCTTATTTACTCTAATATAATTAGGGCTGTAAAATACAATTGATTTTGTCTGGTGTCTACATATATGAGGATGAGGGAGATTTAATATGAAATCAAAATTTAGATTGCTAGTGTGTATGTGTTTTAGTATTTTCTGTTTATTTTCTGCATTGACTATTGAAGCAGCTCAAATGTCATTAGACAGTGTTATTCGTGCTTCTCAAAGAGTTGCTGGTGATTGGTATGATTCTAGTGGCAACAGGGTATTGAGTATTTCCAAGGGATATATTAATGGTTGCCAGATTGTAGATGGTACAGATTTTGCTGGAGGGGATCCAGGGTTAGGGGTTTTTATTATTCAAGAGGCACAAGGTAGAAAAGCGATCCATTTAGAATGGTTAGGGTCTGGTGAGCATAGGACTTTAATTATGAATAAAAAGGAGCAATTGTCTAGTAGCCGATATAGAGAACATTATGAATCTGTTAATGGTGTGTATTTAGGCATGAGTCGTCAACAGGTAATCAATCTACTTGGTACACCAAGTTCTAGTGATAGTCGTGGCCGTGAGACGCTAAATTACACGAATTTAGGCCTTAAGATTGGACTTGATCGTAATATAGTTACAGGTATTACTATTGTTGGGAAAGGTGCTCATTTCGATAAGTCTGGATTAGGTATTGGTTCATCTATGATTGACTACTATAATTTCTATCAGTTGAATCGAATGCCATCGGAGTTTTCAAAAGATACATTCCAAGGCCCATTTTCTATCGGACATGGTGAATTTTTATTCTTTGGCAGTAAAAATATTACATTGTCTATGTATAATAACTAAATATATATTTTTGAATGGAAAGATCGTACTAGGGTACGGTCTTTTTCTTTCTGAATTATAAAATGAATTTAAAATGAAGTTTTCGTTGACTGGCCGGCTTTCACTATTTATAATGAATATGAATTAATATAGATGATTTTCAGCAGATTTATAAATACAAGTGTGAATTGTATATAAGGGGTGAGAGAGGGTTTTATGAAGGTGTATAAAGCTTTATTAATAGGTAGTGTGTTAGGGACAATTAGTATGCCAACAGTGATGGCGGATATGTATAATAATGTAGATTTAGGGACAGATAATACCGTTGTGGCTAATACATCCGCTAATGTAGCGGTAGGTAATATGAATACTACGGATATTTGGGGGATTGCCGTAGGTTCTAATAATACCGCTAAACTTGGCACTATTGCCGTTGGTCGTGATAATACGGGGGATGATAATCAGGTTATTATAGGCACGAATAATACAGCTACAGGTCCGAGAAATAGACATTCGAGTGGTACGGGTAACTTTGTAGCAGGCGATCATAATGTAGTAGAAGGTGATTCATCCATTGTTATTGGCCGCTATAATAGCGCTATATCCGAATATGCACTTCAGCCGATTACAATTATTGGCAATACTTCGACTGCTAAAAGTAATGGTATTGTCATCGGTTCTAATTCAGAGGCAGATGCTGGTAATATTGCGATTGGTAATCATGTTCGTGCTATTGGTAGACCTGGTAAGGTGGATCCTAATAATATATTTAAGTTCTTACATTCTGATGCTAAACGAGATTCCTATAGCTTGGTTTCTTTTGGTGGCAGACAGGTGAAAGGCGTAGAGCCAGGTGCTATGACTGAAACCTCTATGGATGCTGTAAATGGGGCTCAATTGTATAGCGTAGCCAAAGAGGCAATGCGTCATTCGACGGTGGCTGCGGAAGATTATACCTATGATATTATTGTGACTGAAGGTAAGAACGCAGATGGTTCTACTAAGTACAAGCTTAAGATGGCCGATAATTATGTAACCTCTAAGATTCCTACGGTTAATAGCAGTTTTAATATTACGGTAGACAAATATCGAGAGTTCAACACGTTAAAAGATAATTATTCTGTGTCTTTGAATTCAGATTTGGAGAACTTAAATTCCGCCCAGTTTGCTGAACATGAGTACCCTTATAGTGTGCCTGCAGCGGATGCAAATACATCTGAAATTAATAGTAACGAAGTACGATTTGATAATCGTCGAGCTAAATTAGGCTCCTCCTTAACCGCACAGAGTGTTCAGTTTAATGCGGAGCATAGTACGTCTTCTTTAGATAGTACGTTTTTGATTTTCAAAAATAGTATTAATGGTAATACGAGTACCTTTGGTCCGAGTGGCTTTTTTAGTGAAACAAAGGATGGCAAGCGAATCGAGTTTTCCTCTGAGTACATTAACGCAGGGAACCAGCAAATCCATAATGTGGCTAAAGGCGTTGATGATACGGATGCGGTGAATGTGGCACAGCTGAAAGATGTGGAACGAAAGATTTCCAATATTGATTCTAATGTCATTAATCAAGCTAGATCGTATACGGATGGTCAAGTTGCCAAAGTAGGGGCTGGCGCAGCGGCATTAGCAGGATTACATCCACTAGACTATAATCCAAACGACAAGTGGAGCTTTGGTGTTGGTTTTGGTAATTATAAAAATGCGCAGGCAACCGCGTTAGGCGCCTTTTACCAACCTAATGAACACACGATGTTCAATATTGCTACCACCCTTGGGGATAATCGTAATATGGTGAGCTTAGGGGCTAATGTGAAAGTAGGCTATCAAGATCCAACACTTAAAATGAGTCGCTTTGAAATGGCTAAACAAATTAAAGATTTACAATCTGACAATGCATCATTACGGACTGAAGTAGATGAAATTAAAGCAGCATTGAAAACATTGCAAGAAGCAGCTGTAAACACAGGAAGAAGGGATTTGTAATGAATACAAAGTTGTTATTGCTAGCCGGTGTTGTGTCTGTGTTGAGTATGAATGGTGTAACGGTTCATGCGGATTCTACGGTTTCTACAAATAGTAAAAATTTGTTGGTCCATACGAGTACGAATGCAGATGGTTCTACGAATTATGAGATTTCTTCGACGAATTATCCTACATATCAGGGCACGTTTATAGGTACTGGTGGGGATATTAACCATGGTACTCGCATTGAATCTGATGGTATATCTATTAGTGATACGGTAGAAGCAAATGCGGGCCATCCTGATGATCGTCATGCTCATATTGGAGCTGGTCACTTTGATATGTATAATGGTACGCATGAGCTTGTCTGGGTGAAGGACTATGGCTTGGCTATCCTCGATCGAAAAGATAATAAATATATGGCACAGATGGAGCCTAAAACTTTTACCATGACCAATATTCAAAGTGGTGATAAGTCTGAGCTTAGCACAGATGGCACAAAGATTGTGCACTATGATAATGAGAACAGCACTGAATACAATACGAATTATGGATATAATGGGGTGACCATCACGACTACCGATGGGGACCATGATAATGAGAAAACGGTGTCTCTCACTAACAAAGGCCTAGATAATGGGAATAATAAAATCGTAAATGTGTCTAAGGGCGAGGTTTCTAAAACCTCAACGGAGGTCATTAACGGCAGTCAGTTGCACGAGGTGAAAACGCAGGTCGATAACAATACGAATCGCATTTCCACGCTTGAAAATAATACCGTGAATATTGGGGACAAGGTGCTCAACAATGCCAAGTCCTATACGGATCGTCAAGTCTCCAAGGTGGGCGCTGCCTCTGCGGCATTAGCGGGCTTGCACTATCTCGACTATAATCCAAACGATAAATGGTCCTTTGCCACTAGCTTGGGTCATTATAAACACTCGACGGCTGGCGCTATCGGTGCGTCTTATCAGCCAAATGAAAACTCCATGGTTCATGCTGGTGTTACCCTTGGTGGTGAAAGCATGTTTAACATCGGTGCTTCTTTCAAGGTAGGCGAACAAGACCCAACACTTAAAACAAGCCGCTTTGAAATGGCAAAACAAATCAAAGACCTACAAGCGGACAATGCATCACTGCGTGCAGACAACGAAGAACTACGAGCTGAAGTTAACGAAATTAAAGCAACGTTGAAAAAATTACAGTAATTGTAGTATTTATAATAGTCACATAAGTTATATAATAGCTAAGCTTTACGCTTGGACCATACATAGGCACGTTCTCGAGGATATAGTATACTTATACTAATAAGAGAACGTGCCTATTATTGTTTGAGAGGTGTATATGAAACTAAAAAGTACTTTGTTGAGCTTGGCTGTGGCCGTAGCTTTCACCATGCCTATTGATGCAGCGCAATATACTGTTCCTGAAGGACAACCGCCTGTACCAGGGGCCGACGCTAGTATTCCGAATACTGCATATCAGAACTATCGTTTCGGAGAAGCTCTTAATGCTAATGCGAGTGCAATCATTTTAGCGCGCAAGCATATATATGAAATGCTAGATAAACAGGTAGAAGAGAATAAAAGAAGTGTAGAACAGGCAGAACGATGGAAGAAAGCACATGATAAGTCTATGGATATATCTTCTCATGAATCTACGGTTATCTTGCTGCACGAAGGTGACCATCGGGCTAAAATGACAGTGCCTATTGTTGTAACTGGAAGTTTTTATAAGGACGATCATCAGAAAAATGAGGTATCTTCTTTTGCTGTTGAAAGCAGTGTTATTGCTGGGCTTGTTAGTTCTAGTGAAAGCTTTGTAGATGATGCAGTTTATAAATCGGCTAAACAAAAGGGTGCCTTTAATTATCCTGGTATTACTAAAGGAAATTGGAGTATAACAGACAAATATCTTAGTGAGAATACACCTTTAATGATGGCTGCTGTTACGTTTGATAAACAACCAAACCATAATTATGTGGCAGTGCTTGGCCATATAAATCACCCAATTACTACTAAGGTAGAGAGTACAATGGCTAATTTTGTAATACCATCACTACAGCCAATAGATGATGTAGATCGTACAAGTGATGCTGTTACATGGGGGGATGTAACCTATCGTTTGCCTAAGGGTATGCAGTTACAATCAGAAATGAAAGAGGGGCCACATGCAGAAGGTCGTGTATATGAGGGACCAGACATGAGGTTAGTTGTAACAAGAGGTCCTATACAGAGAAAAGATCATCCAATGGTTGCATATCCTAAACGTGTTTTTAACGATATTATTTATAGATCCTCTAAATTATTGTTACAAAATGTACCAATCCAATCTGCGATGGTGTTGAATAATGGTGTTCCTACCTATATCATGGATCAATACAACCCTGGTAAGCTATCACGTATACTCCATTTGATACAAGATGATGAATACTCCTATGTTATGGTATTGTCGTATAAAGATGGTAAAACTAAATACAATCATCTAAAGTTACGCAATACGATGGAATATTTAGACTTTAAAAACGCTAACCAGTTAAGAAGCAAGATAGAAAAGAAGCTAAAGAAATAAGAAATAGCCCTTCATTTCCACTAACCTGGAGATTAGTATAAAACGAAAAGGCCATTTCTCAAAATTTTATGTTTTCCGAGATGAGCCTGACGTTGCGACTCGTCTGACTATCTTTCTTATATTATAGGGACAAAGTTGTATATCGTCAAATTGTGATAAATGAGTACCATTGTAGCAGATTTATGTAGATAATTGAGCTTACATATGATGTATAATAAATATAGTTTACATAATAGTTTATGAGGTTCTAGGAGAGATGTATGTTAAAACAATTCTTAGTGATGATGGCACTGACGCTAGCTTTCACCATGCCTAGCCAAGCGATTTCAATACAGGAGCTCAAGTCATCACCGCAGTTTAAGGTGGTTGCTGAGGTAACGCCTGATGTTCCCAATGCCAATGAGCATACTACGTGGTATTTAGACACGAGCTCTATTGAGGTGCTAGAGTACGTGCCGCCTATGTATAAGATCAAGGCTACTGTGTACAATGTGTATCAGTCGCCGCGGAAACATATCATTTTTAGTGATGCCTGGACTGTGTCCTATGATACGCGTTTATCGTTAGCGAGTCAGGTATATCGCGCGAAACAAGCGGATGCTTCGTTGACGATGGTTATTGATGCGGCACAGACGAAAACTGGTATGACGGGCACAGAGGAACCATTGGGAAAATTCTCCTTTGATGGACAGTCGCTACCGGTTCAGGTGAAAGCATCGACTCGTGCTATTGTGCGCATGGCTCCTAATACGACGCGCTACGATATAGCAGATACGTTATTCTATGAAGCGTACCGTATGCATTTTGAAGATGTGGTGGTGAAATGAGGCCCATGATGAAAGTACTATATATAGCAATGGCGTTGGCGCTGTCGTGTGTGGTGCCCGCGCACAGCATGTCCATGCAGGAATTACAAAATACGAGCCGCTTTGAAATGCTTCATGGCTTTGGTGAAAGCGGAAACGGTGATGGCACCTATATAGATAAGGATTCCATCAAGGCCTCTAACGGACCAAATGGAACCAAGCAAATTGCCCTCACACAGTATGTACTCATGCCTGCTGGTGATGTGATTCAGGAAAAGCAGGTTCTGTATACCTTTGATACAAAGCAGTCCTTTGCTAGTCTTATCAAGAAGCTAGAGTCCCATCAATTAGGATCCTATAAAGACCTATGGCTGCTTAAACAAAAGAACTCAGGTATCACATCTAGTGTTGTTGATTTCAAAGAATATCATATAGATGGGAACCGGTATGATACACAAAGCGAAGCAAGAGACAGACGAATGGCAACGGCCCCTGTAGACTTTGGTTTTGCAGGATACCTCTTGGCAAACCGTCTGTATGAACGTGTATATGGAGCGCAATTCGATGATATTGTTGTAAAATAAGAAAAACTCCTATTGGTTTGACCGATAGGAGTTGTGTATTTGCCTTTGGGGCATTAATAGCGCTTATTTGTCTTGGAAAAGACAAATAGCCCTTCGTTATCTTAGATGATTCGATAACTGAAAGGCCATTTCTCAAGATTCTTTGTTTTCAGAGATGAGCCTGACGTTACGACTCGTCTGACTATCTACTTATATTATAGTAAGGTTATGATATATCGTCAAATTGTGATGAATGTGTATAATACGTAATGTGTTGAGGTCTTGTAAAATAAGGAAAACTCCTATTGGCTTAGCTGATAGGAGTTTTCTCTTTTATGTGCACTTTTGTGTGTTCTTTTAGAATATTCTTTTACATTATTCTTTTAAATGATCAGGAATTGCCGGTGGAGCTGGTGGTTTACCCATGGCTCTTTCAATGCATACGACAGCCACAAAGACGATGAGGCTGACGATGGAACCAAAGATGATGGACATAATGCCATATGGGTTGCCCACGAATTCCCAGTACACGCCTGCGATAGAGCCGAGGACGATGGACCAAATGCCAGCGCCTGCTGTTGCATTTTTCCATGTGAGGCCTAGTAGGAATGCGGCGAATGGGCCAGCGGATCTCATGGTGAAAGCAAATACGAGCATCGGAATGATGGCTTTGCTTACGAGAGAGATAACGATGGCGATAATGCCGAGGAATAGCACGCATAGACGGCTATATCTTGTGAGCTGAGAATCAGTGAGGCTTTTACCAAAATGATGTTCTACAATATCCTTGGTAAATACAGTAGCAGCGCCTAATAGGTCGCCTGCACCTGATGAAAGCGTCGCCGATACGACAGCGGCCATAACAAAGCCTGCCATGATTGGAGGCATGAGGTTAAGTGCAACCGTGGCCACCGCATTGTTGGCTTCGATCCCAGGAAATTCAGCTAGTGCTACGAGGCCTAATACGGCGGGAACAAAGGCGAATAGAGCCATGATCAGACCGCAGATGATAGAACCGAGAACAGCCGTTCTTTCGTTTTTCGCGGCGAAGTACCGCTGAACTGATTCTTGCCCTGTGGAGAAGGTCATGAAGTACATGATAATAAGGCCGATGATAGTTTTCCAACCAACCTTAGTAAAGCCGAGCTGTTCAGGTGGTAGTTTTGTAACTACCGAATCCCAACCGCCCACATTGTGCAATACGAACGGCACAGCGAGGGTAAAGCCACCAACGAGAACGAAGAAATGGATAACGTCCGTCATCGTTACGCTCCACATGCCGCCGGATATGGTGTAAATTACGAGTACCGCGCCGCAGATGAGGATAGCTAGCTCTGTTGAAAGCCCGGTAAGAACGCTAATAATCGTTGCTGTTGCAGTAATCTGCACACCGGCTAATGTAATCGTTGCTAGCATGGACAGAATGGATGTAATTAAATGGCTAGAGCCACCGAAGCGACGACCGATGATCTCCGGCACGGTTGTTGCCATAGCACGACGTAAAAGTGGTGCGATGAAAGCAACGAGAATAACCCCAATCCCTGCAGAGACTACGTACCAACCTGCAGATAAACCCCAAGAACCATACGCTTTCGCGGCTACACCAACGGTACTCCCGCCACCGATCTCCGTAGCTGCTAACGTGCCTGCCGTCATAAGAACCCCAATACGACGACCTGCGAGAAGATAGTCAGTACTATCTTTTACACGAATATGACAATACACGCCGACCAATAAATTCAGTAATAAATAGGCACAAACAATGACCCATATAATTGTTAAAGAGTCCATATGCCACCTCCTAAACTACAAACTAGTTAGAGACACATACTAAATCACCCTTACCACTTGCGGTGCATATATCAAGTATAGTTTAATTATCCATAAAAACTGGAGAAAATACAAAGAGGAGTTTATGTGAATGATGGAGAAAGGTATAATATTAACATTTTTGGTTTGTTTAAAAGTATTAGCGATTTTTATTCATTGTTATTAATACGTTCTTATAGTTTGGTTTTATTATAATGAGGAGGTCCTATGTTCCGTGTGTTACTATTAATTCTCGCTATAATTTTGGTTCCGTTAAATTTATCCGCTATATCATTTGTAGATTTGCAGAATAAAGATAATTATACTAAGGTTTATAGTAATCAGGATAAATCTGTATATGTTAACAAAAATTATGCAAATATTAAGATTAATGAGTCAAGACAACAAGAGGTAGAATCTGAATTTTATGAAGTTAAAAAGAGTGGGCAAATATTTAGTGTAAGAGCAATTTTTGCTTATGATAAAAATTATAATTTTTTATCTTATCAGCGTGAAATAAAGGCTTTATATCCTAATATTCTATCTGAAGATTGGTTGGCATTGATTCATGTTCGTAAACACCGTAATTCAGGAGTTAAGATTAATGTTCAAGGTGCAGGGGTTTTTGACTATAATGGTAAGTTAGTTACTAAAGGACCACTTTCAAAAGATGATAATCATTTTGTGGATGTAAAATTTACTTCAGATCGATACTATGTGGCGGAATATGTTTATTTTTATGCATATGGCTCTCATTTCGATGAAAGTGAAAAAAGATGGTAATTATTTTGCTAGTTATAGCAAGTTTGTATAAATAGGAATTATATTTTTAGGAACTAAAAAAGTCCGTTATTAACGGACTTTTTTCTATGCATTTATCTGTATATCTCTATTATTCGTTCCTTATTGTATCGTATATTAGTTCGTTCTATAATAGAATTAGGATAGTTAGACGAGGTTGGGCCTCTCTTCGTTTTTGAAGGGAGGGATAAGTCTATGAGTGATTATGAAATAATCATGCTCCTCTTACAAGTACTGGCTATTGTCATTGCTTTCGGAGCCTTAATAGCCCTTATTTGCCTTACAAAAAGCAAATAGCCCTCCGTTACCGCATGGTAGCTAAGTAAACAGAAAGGCCATTTCCTAATTTTTTACTGATTTAGAGATGAGCCTGACGTCACTACTCGTCTGACTATCTTCTTATATTATAGGGATAAAGATATATATCGTCAAATGGAGATAAACCTTATAAATATCAATTAGAAGTAACTCATATATACTAAATTATAAAATTATTAATAATAGGCACAGTCTTATTTGCATAGTATACTTATGCTAATAAGGTTGTGCTTATTTTGTTGTAATGTGAGAGAAGAAAAGAAGAGAGGGTTTTATGTTACGTAAAAGTATAATCATGATGGCATTAGCGGCTGCTTTCACCATGAATGTAAGTGCTGTGCAGATCGAAGTGCCAAAAGGACAGCCACCTGTGCCTGGGGCCGATGCGAGTATTCCTGCTAATGCGTATGAGAATTATCGGCATATTAATAAAGTTGCGGAGCAAGAGGCAGAGTCATATAGTCAGTTTGCAAAATCGAATCCTAAAAATCCGCCATCTAAGCTTGATAAGCTAAATCTGGAACATCCTGGTTTTTCTAATGCTTTGGAGCTTGCAGATTATTCGCAGTCTACAGTGGTATTGATTCATGAAGGGGATA
>URQX01000001.1 GCA_900550175.1 uncultured Veillonella sp. | reverse complement strand
AAAACTCTAATTGTTCTCGTACCTTAAAGATATACGCATCCCCTTCTTCACACTCGCGGCGCAATTGTTCCCATTTAGCCCCTTGTTGGATAAGATCTTCAATATCTTGACCATACGTACCAAACGGACTATCAGGACTAAAGTTGGCTGGCATCAAAGACGCTTCTTTTTCCTGCCACAACTGCATATTGTCTCGAGCTCGTTTAATTTCCTCATCGATACGAAGGAACTCATCACGACTCAAAGCAAGCTCGCTATTATACTGCTGCATGTGCATCCGCGCTTCTTCGCTACGACGATACGTATCCCACGCGCGCAATACCACATCTATACCATCGCGGTATTCCTTCCACTCTTGCAACTGCCCTTGCAATTCTGCCTCAGTCTGCTCAGTACTGTGAAAGACCTTTTGCAATTCTACATATTGCGCTTCATGCTCGGCTAAATGACTTAACTTTTGACGATTTTCCTTAAGCTCATCCATCAACACATTGATGCGACGTTTACCATTGGAGGATGCTACTAATAAATCAGTAGCGCCTTTTTCCACATCTTTTACGACCGAGCCTAAATGCTCGCCCCCTTCAGCACCAAAGAAGCGAGACCGAACCTCTACCTCTTGCAGAACATCGAGGCCTTGTAAATCATCAAGAGTTAATGCAAAAATGCGGTTATATGTCTTTTTGTCAATACCATGCCACCAATGTTGAGCAGGCTCCTCATGAATGGCCGAATTTCCAGGACTGTAAAAGTCTAGTTGTTTACCCTTACGACCAATGTAGTAGCTTTCACCATTACGATTTACATCGAGGGCACCCGTCATAGGCCCATAAGCCTTATGCGTACCACCGAATAAAAGGGTGCGCATCCCTTCAAGCAAAGAGGTTTTGCCACTTTCATTAGGACCATACATGAGCTGAACCCCATGATCACCGGTAGTGAAAGACCAGTCGTGATACGGGCCAAATTCATCAAATCGTATGCGTTTAATGTTCATCGTTAGCCCCTATCAATACAGTAACACCTTCAATTTCACAGCGCTTCAAGGCGCGAAGCAATAATTCATCACTCAACAAATCGGCATATACACCTAAGCGTTTAAATTCAGGACGTTCTGCCAAAATTTGACGTGCCGTCTGTACCGCATTGCCGTCAACCATATCATCATAGGCACGCAAATAATCACCTACCACATCAGATAACAATCTACGCTCCGCTAAATTAATACTAGGACGCGTATTACACATCACGCGGTACGGCATAACGAATATAGACTTGCTTTTCTCTTCACTTTGAGACTCTTGCAACCATAGCTTACGCACACCTTCTTGTGTACATAAACGATGCAATGGTCCTGTGCCTACGAGAACAATAGAAAGCAAAATGTTTTTCTTATACTGTTTACGCAAGTTTTCTTTTTTATGGCGTAAAATTTCTAAGAATTCTGCTTCAGTTTTCATGCCTGCAATATCAATTTTGATTTCTTCAAAACGGATAGCACTGGTCTCAATAAATCGAGGTTCGCAATGACCATTATGGGATACAGAGACGAGATAGCCCCCCTTAGGGCCTATTTCCTTGCGGTGTAAACCTTGAGGATTACCGGAATAAATAACAAGAGGTTCCTCGCTAAGAACTTGAGATTTGTGAATATGTCCTAACGCCCAATAATCCATAGCCGCCTCTGCTAGATCAGTTAAACTGCACGGGCCGGTTACATTATGGTTTTCAGAGCCTGCACTAGAACCGACTGTGCCGTGCATAACAGCCAAAGAAAACTCATCTCGTTCAAAGGCGCGATATTGGCGTGCATAATTGTCGCTTTCATTACCATGGCCACAGCTAATGCCGTAAACGCCACCGATTTCTATATTGTTAACAATCAGTGGAAAACGTTGCACTTGTTCACTAGAGAATACATGCACATTGTCTGGCATTTGTAGTTGTGCTTTCCAGCTTTCAGCAGGGTCATGATTACCTTGCACCATATATACTGCAATGCGATGTTCCGCCAAACGATACATAGCACGCACAAAACGAACCTGTGCCTCTAGATTATGGTCTTCGCTATTATAAATATCACCAGCTATGACAACAGCATGAACATGCTCATCAATAGCAGTGTCAATAATTGTATCAAAGGCTACATAGGTAGCTTCGCTCACGGCACGATCAACGGCTCGGCTAATACCTGTAGCATATTGAAAGGGTGCCCCTAAATGCAGGTCACCACAGTGTATAAATCGAAATGGCTGCATCTATATCCACTCCTTGTATTAGTACTTTTATTATAGTTATATATAGTAATTACAATATTCTATTATACTACAAAACCCTAAAGATTACTTAAAAATAACTATCATTTAAAACCTTAACATAGATTTAACACCTTAACATAGACAGTAAAATATAGCCTCTAAAATTGGTTTTAAGTCATATGATTTCCCTATATTAACATCCCTCTAAAAACTACATAAATATTTTTGTTAACTCAAAAATACATTAAGTTGACAATTTATACACGAACGTTTACAATCAAATTGTCAATATAATATGTTTTTATTAAGTTAACAATTAGGAGGCTATTATGGCTTTGCCTACAGATCAACAACCATCCCAGGTGGGAACATACGAAAAAATTCTTACCATAGCTAATCGTATTATGCATGGTGGTGAAATTACTAAAGAAGAAGCACTCGAGTTAATTCATACATCTGATGATGATACGATGATTCTACTTGCTATGGCCGATAAAATTCGCCAGCATTTCAATGACAACTCCGTAGATGTATGCGCCATTGTAAATGCACGATCTGGTAAATGTCCGGAAAACTGTAAATTCTGTGCCCAATCGGCCCATCACGAAACAGGTGTTCAAGAATATCCATTCATGGATGATGAAAGCATCCTCAATGCGGCTCGCAAAGCTAAAGAGGCAGGCGCTATTCGTTTCTCCATAGTAACAAGTGGTCGTAATACTAATAACCCAAACGAATTCAATCAAATCATTCGCGTATTAGACCGTATTAAAAACGAAGTAGGTCTCGAAATTTGCTGTTCTCTTGGTTTGTTAACTTATGAACAAGCTCTCAAATTGAAAGAAGTGGGTGTAACTCGATACCACTCCAATATCGAAACAGCACCTAGTCACTTCCCAGATATTTGTACAACCCATTCCTACGAAGATAAAATGTCTACCATCGACAATGCACAAAAAGCAGGTATTCGCGTTTGCTCTGGTGGCATCCTTGGTCTTAACGAAACATTAGAACAACGCGTAGAAATGGCATTCGAGCTTAAACGTTTGCATATTGACTCTGTACCACTCAATATTTTAAACCCTGTTAAAGGTACTCCATTTGAAAGCAATAAAGCGTTACGTCCATTAGATATTTTACGTACCTTTGCTGTATTCCGTTTCATCTTGCCAAACGCATTGATTCGTACAGCTGGCGGTCGTGAAGTAAATCTTCGTGACTTACAAGCTTATGCTTTAAAAGGTGGCCTTAACGGTATCATGGTTGGTGGCTACTTAACAACTGGTGGTCGTTCTCCACAAGACGATCTCCAAATGATTCAAGACTTGGAATTAAGTCGCAACTCTGCCCAAGTTTAAATTTCCGTATATACCATTCTCCTCAAAGAATGTTGTATATAAAAAAATATTCCTAAGATTTATAAATTTTTTACACATATAAAAAGAACCATCTAGTTTGCTGTGCTAGATGGTTCTTTTATTGCCATAATAAATTATAAATAGCTTGACCATTTGTATTACCTTCAATAGGTTCAGGGTTTTCATTGTACTCTACATTTTCATAAGGTGTACCGTCTGCCATGTACGCATCTACCTTTAATGTTTCCATGGTGCGATTATATCTACTTATATACACTTTATATCGCAATTCGTCGCCACCCAGTTCATTGACTCGCAGCCACAAAAGCGCATCATAATCACTTTTTTGAACACTGTCGTTGTCAATAAATAATTGGTTTCCTGACGCATCTGGTCCAACATAATACCAGTCCGTTGCGTTAGCAGTCCCCCCTGTACTGAGTAGCCACAGTAGCGAAAATATCATTAAAATCTTACTCATATGACTGCTCCTCCATGCTTTAGAGCTGTATACTTTATAAAACTTTAATGAGGATTAAACCTTTATAAAATATACAACTTCTCCTTTATATATAATACCAAAACTATCACTTATTTATCAACAATAATTAAACTTAATTATTATCTTTTTTAGAATTTCAAGAAATTAAAAGAATTTTCTTAAAAAATTTCATTTTTAACTCATTTATTGTTCTTATAATGACAATGTCAAATGATAAATAGAGGTAACAATTCCCTGGTTACCATACGTGTATTTATCTCCCGACAAGTATTACTAACCCCAAACCTACTACTTGTTTAAATACATGGTTCATTTGATATTAATACTAACACTCCCCTTACATGAAAAAAGGACTCCAGTTGGAGTCCTTTTTTCGTTGTATAAAACTTTAATGAATCTCAAAATATAAGCGTGTATAAATTCTATCTACTTTGTAATCCACGATAAACTAGTTCAAAAATAATTTTCTGAGCTTCTAACCACTCATCGCTCTGAGACCACTTATATCGTTTATTAACAGCATATAGACCGTGTACTAAAAATACAAAAACAGATACCCCCACATCAAACGAAACACCAAGAGATTCTGCCATAACGAGCCCTTGTCGATCTTTTTCACGTCCTATAATGCGTTGTAATACATATTCTGAAATTTGTTCATCTAAAAATAAAGGTAAATACTTTTTATGTCGTATAATACGCTGACATAAAGGCAATCTATCAAAAATAGAATCGTATGCTTCTCTCAACGAAACAGAATTAGAAGCAGCTGATAAGGTGTTAGCTATAGTTTGTAAATTGTTGTTATCTACCATTCCTGGCTTTGAATAAGCGATTGCATCATCCACTAAATCATCAACAATTTCCCTGATATTACTATAGTGTAAATAAAAAGTGGAACGAGTTATACCCGAAGCTTTACACAACGATGTTACTGTTACAGTCTCAAAGGAATTGTTTGCTAACCAACTAAGCAAGCCTTCTTTTAACAACATACGTGTCATTTCTTTTCGAGTTATCATATAACCTCCAACATAGACACTTTTATACAATGTGTCTATTAATAAACATAGTGTTAATTATTGTTGAGACTAGTATAACAAAACAAGGTACACTAGTTCTAGAGATTACAAATGATAATCTATTCAATTAAATCGACAATAATTTAATTAAGGAGATAACTATGACACAATATACTCACATTCGAAATGCTACAGGAAAATTAACAATAAAAAATACAACATTCCTTATTGATCCATTTTTAGCACCAAAAGATACTTATCCTGGCTTTGAAGGAACATTTAACTATCAACAAAGAATGCCTATGGTTGATTTACCTCTATCAATGGACAATCTATTAAGCAATGTAACTGCAGTGGTAGTCACACACACACATCTTGACCATTGGGATGATACGGCAATTAATGCTATTCCAAAATCACTTCCTATTTTTGTACAAAATACAGCGGATAAAGAACTTATTACTTCACAAGGCTTTAATGATGTACGCATCATTTTTGAAAGTCTAAAGTTTAATAGTATCACATTAAGAAAAACAGGTGGCTCCCACGGCACTATAGAAATGTATGCAAATCCAGTTCTCGCACAATTAGCAGGCGATGCGATGGGAGTTATTTTTGAAGCAACAGACGAACCAACTGTGTACCTTGTAGGCGATACAGTTTGGACAAGTGATGTAGAGAAGGCCCTCCTTCGCTTCGACCCTAACGTTATTATTATGAACACTGGATATGCTCAAATTTTAGGCTTTGAAGATAGTATTATTATGGGTACAAAAGATATTGGCCGCATGGTGGTACGCAAACCAGAGGCTAAAATCATTGCGGTTCACATGGATACAGTTAATCACACAGCAACAAGTCGTGAGGATGTGCGCAAATTTATCAAAGGCAACAACATTGAAAGCCATGTAGCAGTGCCTGAAGATGGTGAAACCATCACACTTTAATAGGTCTAAAACAATTAGTACATCATACTACGGCTAATACAAGACTAGTAAAAAATATATCCACAAACAATAAAAAACACCCTCTTAATTCTAATAGTCATAATAACTATAAGATCTATAGAGGGTGTTTTTATACGTAACTACAAATTATTATCTATCAAAAGATAAACTATTTTACTTCAGCCCAACCTAAAGCAGCGCGTTTAGCATCGATATCAGCTAAGATTTTTTCAGCTACTTTAGCAGGATCAGTATTTACATACATAACAGAACCTAAGATATCCTTAGTGTCTTCTTTAAGCCATTTTGTAACAGCATCAGAGCCTTGTGTAGGTGGCTCAACGCAGTGGTAAGAGTTGATACCCATCAAGCGGAAGCCAAGGGATGCATCAATACCTTTTTCATTGGACCATTCAGGGCTAGACATAGCGAATGGCATTTGTGGCAAGCTAAGACCTAATTCACCAGCGATACCAGCAAAAATACCAGAAGAACGTGCATTATCTACACATTCGCCAACATGCCATACTGGCGGTTGATCATCGCCCAAGAACTCTTGCAATGCAGGGCTACATTTCTTAATAGCATCTGTATTACAGTAACCAAGTTTCATCAATGGGAAGGATGCACAACCGTTTGTTGTGATGATACAGCCATTTTTGATAAGTGTATCAACGATATCTACAGTTGCTTTCTCGTAGATAACGCGAGGGTTGGAACAACCTACTACGTTTACGATGCCACGAACTTTACCAGATTTTAAAGCCTCTGCCAATGGTTTGAAGGAACCATAATGTTTAACAGTGGATTCTGGAGAGAAACCAACTTCAGCAGTGATTTCGTATGGCGGAATGAATACAGGCATACCTTTACGCAATTCATGAGCTTCAAGAGCACGATCCAAGATTTTGCGAGCCAATTCTTTTGTTTCAGACAAGTTAGTATGATGGTGATCGTAACCAATGTGTTCTGCACCTGGTAAACGAGCTGCATCAGATGTAGTGATAACTTTTGTGTTGAAGCAACGTGCTACGTCCATGATAGCAGGGTAAACGTCTTGAACGTCAGCTACCCAGCAATCAAGAGCGCCTGTACCAAGTACAAGTTCCGCACCGATAGCATTACACAATGGAATAACGTTTTCGTAGCGGTACATGCTGGACAAACCAGAGCAGCAGATACCGTAGAATTGAATACCTTTAGCACCGATAGCTTTTGCTTTTTCTAAGTACTCTTCAGAGGCACCAATTGTACAAATTTGGGATACTAATGTAGGCAAATGACCGTGAACAGCGATGTTAACATAACCTTTTTTCAAGGCACCGATGTTAACTTTGGATGTACGACGACCACCTTGACCGAACAATGCATCTGTTGCGATGTCCGCTGCCACTACGCCAGTGAATGTGAAAGCAAGACCACAACGCAAGAATTGTTTCATGTTGCTTTCCCAATCGCCATCTGTACCTACGCATGTACGATGGTATGCATCAAAGGCTTCATTGTACGCAGAAATAGGCAAGATATCAAGATTTTTCCAAACTTCACGGCGTTCAGCTGGAGCTAACGCTGTAATTGTTTTATATTCGCCAGGCAATGCACGGCTCAAATCTTCTAATAGAACATCTGCCAAGTCATTAGCCACTTCTTTTAAGGAACGACCTTCTTCAGGGATGTTGAAAGCTTTACATACAGTACGGATTTTTTCTTCCCCTAAAATTGGAATATCCAATTGGTCATTAGCAGCAGCTTTCAAGGAAATCAAGATTTCACGAGCATGCGCACCATGTTGTGTTAAGCCACCTGCAGCAGCACGTGTCATATTACGAGCTACGATAAGGTCAGCATCAGCACCGCAGACACCACGAGGGCTCTTAGGTGTAATTTTACATGGACCCATGAAGCAGATACGACAACATACGCCAGCAATACCAAAAGTACATTGTGGTTGTTGTTTATCGAAGCGGTCAAATACTGTATCACAACCAATTTGCTCCATGCGAAGAATCATTTCGCGCACAGCTGGATCTGGTGTTTGTTCGATAACATCTTGTTTTGTAGGCCAAGTTTTACGGTATTCCGCAACGGCTTTCATGTAGTCATTTACACCATGTTCATGAGGTACCCCTGGTTCATGAGTGTGTGGCACCCATTTATCCGTTGGCAACGCTTTACCATGACTATGGTCATGGTCATGATGGTGATCATGGTCGTGATCGTGATGGTGACCGCCACAATGGCAGTGGTCATGGTCATGGTGATGATGGTCATGATCATGATGGTGATGATGTTCGCCATGGCTGTGGTCATGGGTGTTTTTGTTTTCCACATCTTTATTCATAATAAACCTCCTAGGGGCCTACGTAGGCCAGCTAACAATAATAAGAAAACATATTCTACTTTTATTTTATTTTTTAAATCCACCATACTTGTGGGTTTTAAATCCTATCTCCTAAATATGTTTTAACCTAATTTAAGTATATTTTTTGACAGGACATTTGTCAATTATTTTTTGAGAAATTTTTGACCCATTTATGCTTATAAATTATTATAATAACTACATTTATCAAATTCGATACTTTCAGTTTCCTTTCATAAACCAAAAGAGGTTAATCCCTATATTTTACGGGAATTAACCTCTTTTAGCTTCTTTTAACTATAGAATACTATTTTTAGATATTGTTTTATATGAATTATTATTCGTAAGTAGTACTAAACACTCTAATATTCCATTTGTATGATTTATAAGAATTTCTGCATAATATTTGCCACTTCAGGCAAATGGAATCGCTTTGCTCTATCTGATCTCGCTACAAGAACTAATTGACGGAAACACAGTTTTGATGCAAGGGGATAAAATTTAACTTTATCATCATCGCCCTTCCTATTTAATGTGCTTGGCAAGAATGTAATACCATAGTCATCCTCCACCAAGGATCTACAAGTATCCAGATTTTCAGAGCCAATAACTGCTTTAGGTACAAAGGATTCAGCCTGACACAAACGGTTAACCAACGTCCGTAACTTAAGACCTTCTCGGAGCAGAATAAACGGAAACGCGCCAAATGGTGCTATGTCATGTATACCATCTGGTGTCATGAGCGAATCAGCAATGGCTATCGCCTTTTTATTTTCTACACTAATGGCCAATAAAATTTGTTCATCTAATACAGGATAACTTTCAAGATCTTGAGAGTAAATAGGCGTTGGAAATAGCCCTACGTCTACTAAACCATCACAAATTTGTTGTTCCAAAAAATGAGACTCACCCTCTACCACATGGAATTCCCAAGACGGTTCAATTTGTTGAAAGCTCTTCAATGTTTTGCCCAACATATGATGACCATAGAATTGAGACAAGCCAATACGCACATGATAAGCCGCATCAGACCCTTGATTAATGATAGACTGCGTTAAAGCCTCTACCTTTCTAACTAAAGGCATCCCCTCTTTAGCAATTTGTAACGCTGCAGCTGTTGGTACAACCTTTGTGCGATCTCGAGCAAATAACGGCACCCCTAATTCAGCCTCAATGCGACGAATACTTTGACTTAATGCAGGCTGAGAAATATATAGTTTTTTAGATGCCTTTGAAAATGATACCATCTCGACGATAGTACTTATATATTTAATATCCTTTATATCCATATAAACACCTTATAACAAAACATTATTATTTTATTATAACTATATATTACTAAATTACAAGATATATTAAATACATCTACTCTAGAAGTATGCAAATTGTACACAAAAAAGCCCTCCCTAGGGAAGGCCTTTTGTGTAAGTATTTAATTCACCTTATCGTATTATAGTATTAATCTCTAGCTATGAAACTAATTGAACTCACTGCAGAATAATTAACGACAATAGATTACATTAGCGTTTTTAATACATCCAATACTTCTTGTGGCAATTCGTTTTTATGACCAATGAGTTTTTCTACATAGTCATAGCGGAACTCGAAAGCTTTGTGTAATTGGTGATGGTATTCACGCACTTGGAATGGTGGTTCAAAACCAGGAACCTCAACATAAGAGAGGTTTTCATATTTATAGAATGGTTTGAAGTCCAATGTACCTTCTACCAAACGTTCCAATAAATCAAGAGTTACCTCTTTAGGAATTTTGTCTTCCAAGAAGAAGCCTGTGTTCATAATGTAGCATTGTACACCACATTCAGAGAATAATTTTTTGTAGCTTTCATAGTCACGAACCAATGGATATGTACGGAATGGATTTGCATATGGTTCGATAACAAGTGCATTTGGATCAACGTGAGCATCGAGTTTTTCAGCAGTAGAGCGACGTGTAGCTAGTGTTGCACCCATTGTAGATGCCAAAACAGGGTCATCAATTTTAAGGATTGGTGGTAATGTTTTATCCTTCATAAGCCATACAATAGCATTAACTGGTTGATCTACGTAGTTTACACGATTATCTGTCCAGAATTGAGATTTAATAGCGCGACCATTGTTATTACGCACATCTTCAGCCAACACAACCTTACGGCCATCCTCATCCATAGTTACGCCTACGTTTTGTAGTGTTAACAAGAATTCATTAGCCGGATGTTCCACAGGGTAATCTTGCATTTTGTCGAAATATGTAGGTTCAAGAGCAATAGAACTCAAGTCATTAGTATTGATGATATATGCATCGTCATGCAAGATAGAAATATCATAACGACCATCATGTTTTTCATGAGTTAATGTGGATTTACCAGAACCGGACAAGCCGAATACACCGATAGTGTAGCTTTTACCATTCTCAAGATTGTAACGTTTCATACCGCCGTGGCATGCTACATAGTCGAAACGATTCGCCAAGGACCACGCCAATGTAAGGGTACCTTTTTTATGCTCACCAAAGTAGCGCATACCAAGAATCATAGCGCAGTTATGAGCTGGGTCAAAAATAGCAAGCCCACCTGGATGACCTGGTACCACATAATCAGGATCAGAATAGATATAGATATCGCCTTCTGGAATTTCTACACTGTCATTGTAGAACTCTTTTACAGCTGCATCAAAGAACTTGAAGTTCATAATCCAAGAATACAAGATAGATGCGTGATCTTTTGGAATCATCAAATGCGCACGAGCTGTGAACTTTTTATCAAGGCCTACAATAGTTTCAGCAGAAATCCATTCTTTACCACGGCTATCATAAACAGCATCACGCGCAATATTAGCGAGTTCTACTTCATCAATGCCTTCATCGCCAATGATGCGACGAGCTTTTGCATAGCGGCCTGTAGTTTTACCGTCGTTTGTAACAAGTACCTTCGCATCTGCAGGCAAACCTTGTTCGCATGGTTTATGTACAGGCATATCGAGGACGATAACGCCAGGTTCTTCAGTGGCGAATTGGTACGCTTGTGCCACAGATGTAATAGGCGTTACATTGTTTCCATAAAATGCAGTTTCAATAGTACTGCGCATCTTAGAAAATAATGGGTTTGTTTTAATTTCACTTTGCTTCCAAACGCGTCTTGTCGACATAGTATCCAGATCCTCACCTTTAATATATACGTAATTTCTCTTGTAAAAGTAAATTAAGATAAGAAAATACTGCCTCGGCAAATACTTTCATTATGTTTTATTGTACCCTTTTCAGACAAATTTGTATACACAAAATAGATGAATTATAGGAAATTATTGTATGTTTATTTTGAATTAGTGCAACATATTTATTTTTTAGCTTTATTAATAAAGCCATCTATTTTACCAATCAAATCATCTACATCAAAATCACCGCGCTCTGCAATCATCTTGATGGTAGCCACCTTAGCCATAACCTTTACCATCGGTGTTTTCAACTTCTCAAATTTAGGATTCAAAGAAATCAAATAATCTACCACTTCAGGACTTTGCTTAATCAAGTTAGATAGAGTAGTCTTCGCATCGATATGGAATCTTCCATCTGCATCGGTAGTAAGTGGTTCTTCATCGACCTCTTCTGCCGCCTCTTGAGCTAAGGATTTATCATTACCATTATTATCTGTATTTCCTACAAAATCCGTCTTATCCCATGTCAACAATGTACGAGATCCTTCAAGCTCACGTATATGAGTGCAATCTTGCATCATTTCTAAGACACCGCGGAATTTACCATGTTCATCACGTACTGCTGTATAGATTACATAGATAAACAATCCTGGTTTATTAATCCAAAATTCAGCTTGGCTTTGCTCACCAGAACGGAACTTCTCAACGATTTCTTCTACTACGTGAACAGATTTTGCGGGATGACAATTCTTCACCTCACGGCCAATAACATTAGCACTGCGAGGGAAAATACGATGTGGCGTATCGCTATAGAACTTAACGAGTTCGTTCTCATCTACATAGGATAAATCAACAGGTAGATGACGGAACAGTAGATTGATTTGTTCTAATGTTAATTTGCCAGTAGCTACATCGAGGACAGCATCCTTACCAACTTGTGCTCCACCTACAGGACCAACATATTTAGACAATAGGCCTGCTAAATCGTTTAAGAATTCGTTAGATACTGCACCATTTTGACCGGAGTTATTGTCATTTAGTTGTGCTGCAGAATCATTGATGCCTGGCACTACATACAAACCTGGTGTATTGATGATAGCATAACCAATTTCATGATCATTTTTGCTCATGCGCACAAATTCTTCATCGCTTAGTAATTTAAAGGATGTTGGTAATAAAACCTCTAACTCTTTAGAGTTTAAATCACGAAGTTTTGCCAATGTATCTGGTACAGATGTTAGAAACTCTTCATATTTATCTTCACGGAGTAATGCATAAGACGCAGAGATAGCATCACGCACACCATCGTCAAAGGTCCACATAATACGGGTAGGACGATCAAATCCATGATCTTCAAGCATTGGATATAATTGATTTTGTTTACGAGATAGATGAATACGCCATTGTGCTAAGGAATCGAATACCCCTAGCCAAGGATTTTTAATAAACCTATCTTGCTTTAACAATTCATCCGCTTCAAGAGCTACCTTTTCAACAGCATTAATTTCTTCTAAGTACACCCACAATGGATGATTTTCAGGGTACTCATTTTCGGCACGCACCAACACACCGTCAAATAAGTTCAATAGATCATCCATCTTATCTAGGATTTCTTCATCCTTATATACACCTTTCAAACTTTGCTCTGCATAGGCAAACTCATCAGGCGTGCAAGTACCTAACTTCTCTTTTAGAATACGGTTACCCTCTTCTAAGGATAATTTGCCGTCTAAATAATCCTCTTTAATAGATACAATAATTCTGTACCGTTCGTTATTAATGTCTAGCTTTTGCTTTAATGGATACATATGCTTATACCTCCACGGGTTAAAGACTATTAGTATTTACAATATATTACTACTATATTAAATATACTTTTATTATATCTATTTTGAAAGTAATTTTCAGTTGCTATAGATACACATTTAAATATATTTGAGAAAAAGGCACCCATACAATGTATGAGTGCCTTCTATTAATTTCTAAAATCTATATATTCAGTTTTAGAAGATGCCACAGGGTTACCATTAGAATCTGTAGCCGGATTAAATCGCCATGTGGAGATTTTATCAACAAGAGCCTCATCAAGAGCACTAACTCCACTAGATTTTACGACCTCTATATCCCCTACAGAGCCATCTTCATTAATTGTAAAACGCACATCTGCACTATGAATGGAATCGCCATAACCAGCAATATTAATTTGATCTATAGATGGTGTAGATATTGCTACAGGCAATTGAAATGGAGCCGCCAACACAGAGGCTACCATACTAGTTGCAAACAATGCGCTTAATACAGTACAACGCAACACTTTATTCATCACATTCTCCTTATTTAGCTGTTACAGCTTGTTTAGGTAGAGTAATTGTCATCCCAATAATAGATTCATGAGCCTTTTGGTCTACGCCGATAGCAGGTGTAAATTTCCATTGTAGAATGGCTTTTTTCACAGCTTCATCAACTGGTGCATACCCAGAGGAACGTTCTACGAATACGTTTTTTACATTCCCTTTTTTATCAATCAAGAATCGTACACGCATATTAGGCGCTACTGTAGCTGTTTGAGGAACCTCAGGCAACTCAGGTTTTACAATTTCCACTTCGCGCGGAGATTCTAAGAACTTAGCCGCATCAGCTGTATAGTTACCTAATACGCCAAAGGATGCAACAAGTAAAGCCGCCGCAGTGAATCGGAATAATTTATTCATAATATGCCTCCTTATTTATTGTAAGTCTATGAATAATATCATACTAAATAAAGATGAATATTTAAAGAATATTTTCTTATTGATAAATTTTCTCATTCATGGTATATTGATTTCAAGATAACTGTTCGGACTTACATATCAGGTAGATATGACAAAAAATTACACAAAGGAGGTTCATCATGAGACGTAGAAAGCGTATTCAAATGAAGGTCATGATGGTACTTGGTATCATTGCCCTCGTTGGGCCAAACCATCTACAAGCTCTCATCCACTAATGGATCGTGACCTTAGCAGAAGAACGTATAACTGCCAATAGCCGCTACGTTAGTAGCGGCTATTTTTCCGTTTAAAATCAGTGTAAATTACATCATTTTTTTATTAACAAGATAGCTAAAGTTCTTAAATTCACTAACTATAAAAAGGAGGTTTATTATGAAATTCAATCGAATCGTATTAGTCGTCGTATCATTAGCACTTATGTTATTAGCTCTTGCAGGTTGTGGTAAGGATGCAGCTCAAGATAGTCAGAAGAAATTAAACGTAGTTGCCACAACGACAATGTTAACGGATTTAGTAAAAGAAATCGGCGGTGATCATGTGTCTGTACAAGGGCTCATGGGTCCTGGCGTAGACCCGCACCTCTACCAAGCGAGCGCTGGCGATGTAACAGCTATGTCTAAAGCAGATGTTGTGGTGTACAACGGCATTCACTTAGAAGGTAAAATGGGTTCCATTTTCGACAATTTAACAAAACAAAATAAAGCTACCATCCGCGTATCCGACGCTATTGATCCAGCTACTCTACTCGACTTTGACGAGGAAGATGGCGTGAAAACTAAAGACCCTCATATTTGGTTCGATGTAGCAAATTGGAAACTTGCGGCAAAAGCAGTTTACGAAGGTCTTGCTAAAGCAGATCCAGCTCACAAAGAGGATTTTAAAAAACGCTATGATTCGTACCTCACTAAATTAGATGAAACAGATGCATACATCAAAGCTCAAGCAGAATCTATTCCAAAAGAATCTCGAGTCCTCGTAACGGCACACGATGCATTCCAATACTTTGCTCGTGCTTATGGCTTTGAAGTAAAAGGTTTACAAGGCGTTAGTACTGCTACAGAAGCAGGCACACAAGATGTAAATGAACTTGTGCAATTCATCGTAGATCACAAGATTAAAGCGATCTTCGTAGAATCTTCTGTACCGCACAAAACAATTGAAGCCGTTCAAGAAGCAGCTAAGGCTAAAGGCTGGAACGTTGCCATCGGTGGCGAATTATATTCCGACTCCCTCGGTTCTGAAGGCACTGAAGGTGGCACATATATTGGCATGGTGAAAGCTAATATCGATACCATCGTTAAAGCACTTAAATAACAAATAACGTTTCAAAACAAGGACGACATACAGTGTACGTCCTATGTAAGTACAAGTACTACTAACAATACAGCGATAGTAGCACTATTGATAAAAGGAGGTCTCTATGGAATGGGCCGTTGAAGTTGAAGATATGACCGTAGCCTATACGACAAAGCCCGTATTATGGGACGTAGATATGAAGGTGCCCATCGGTTCCTTAGCGGCTATCGTCGGCCCTAATGGAGCCGGTAAATCTACATTATTAAAGGCCATGTTAGGCCTATTAACAGTTATCTCAGGTAGTGTTAAGTTTTATATCGACCACCACCTTGCAATGGACAAAAAGGATTACAAGAAAATCGCCTATGTCCCTCAAAGCGGTAGCGTAGACTGGGACTTTCCTACTACCGTATTAGACGTTGTACTTATGGGCCGCTATGGTCATCTAGGATGGTTCAAACGACCAAGTAAAAAGGATAAGGAACTAGCCCTCTCCATGATTGAAAAAATGGGCATGAGCGACTATGTAAACAGGCAAATTCGTCAACTTTCAGGGGGCCAACAACAGCGTGTATTCCTCGCGAGAGCCCTCGTACAAGAGGCAGATATTTACCTCATGGACGAGCCTTTCAAGGGCGTCGATAAAACGACGGAGCACGCCATCATCTCTCTTTTACAAGAAATGAAAGCGCGCGGCAAAACGGTAATCGTCGTACACCACGATTTAAATACGGTACCTCAATATTTCGACTGGGTAACGATGGTCAACAAGCAAACTATTGCCTATGGACCTGTGGCAGATACCTTTACAGACGAAGCCATCGAGCGTACCTACGGCAAGGGGAGGATTGTATGACCATACTCCAATCCTATACGACACAGATGGTATTGCTCGGTACAGCTCTCTTGGGCCTTGCCAGTGGTATTGCAGGCACCTTCGCTGTACTGCGCAAGGAAAGCCTCATCGGTGACGGCCTCTCTCACGCGGCACTGCCTGGTGTAGTCATCGCATTCTTGCTGACCGGTATAAAAGACATTGAGGTACTCATTATAGGTGCCGCCCTATCCTCTATCACTGCAGCATGGCTCATTACCATCACCGTAGAAAATAGTAAAATCAAATTTGATGGGGCTTTGGCTACTATACTATCTGCTTTCTTTGGTCTTGGTATGGTTCTACTTACCTACCTTCAAAGTCTAAACAATGCAGGTCAGGCGGGGCTTTCAAAATTTATATTTGGACAGGCCGCCACCATATTAGCCCGCGATGTGTACATTACATCGGCGGCAGCGCTCATCATTATCGTTTTAACAGCCTTATTTTGGAAAGAGCTAAAGCTCATTTCCTTTGACGTAGAATACGCTAAAACATTGCAAATTCCCGTCACCTTTACACTCATTTTATATCGTTCACTATTGATCATGACCATCATCATCGGCATTCAATCAGTAGGTGCGATCTTAATCAGTTCCCTACTCATTGCACCGGCCGTAGGGGCCCGTCAATGGACGAACAAGCTAGGTACCATGTGTATACTAGCAGGATGTTTCGGCATGGTATCTGCTATCGGTGGTACCATTTGGAGTACAACAGTACAAAAACTGCCTACAGGTCCTGCGATCATCGTCATTCTGTCGGTTATCGTACTGTTGAGCCTCATATTTGCACCTAATAGAGGCATCTTGTGGCAATATCGTAAAAACAAACAATCAAAACGAGCTTTACTATCAGAAACTGCAAAGATAAGTCCTGCCGATTTGCAACAAAAGATATATAGAGCAGAGAGTGGACAGCCTCGCATAGGAGGTGCCCCATGACAGTACATACAGAGATTTTACTCATCGCCATCGCAGTATCCATCGCGTGTGCTATCCCTGGTGTATTCCTCGTGCTGCGCCGTATGTCCATGATGGCCGACGCCATTACGCACACCGTATTCCTCGGCATCGTGCTCGCTTTCTTTGTAACGGAAGACTTAAACTCTCCCTTGCTTTTAGTAGGGGCAACCGTAGTCGGCGTAGGAACGGTGTGGCTTACAGAGATGATTCATAATACGGGCCTCGTCAACGAAGACGCGTCCATTGGTATTATCTTTCCCCTTCTATTCTCCATTGCCATCATTCTCGTCAGTCTCTATAGCGGCAACGCACACCTTGACGTAGATACCGCACTTCTAGGGGAAATCGCGTTCGCCCCATTCGACAGATGGATTGTAAACGGCACCGACCTAGGTCCTGTATCACTATGGATTTCTCTAGGCGTGGCACTTATCAATCTCGTATTAGTCGTGCTCTTCTACAAGGAATTACAGCTATCCACCTTTGATCCACTATTAGCAGGGCTCTTCGGCTTCATGCCCGCCCTTATCCACTACGTGCTGATGACCATGGTATCCCTCACTGTGGTGGCTTCATTCCAAGCAGTTGGTGCTATCCTCGTTATCGGCCTCATGATCGGACCTGCGGTTATCGCTTATTTATGGACGGACTCTGTGAAAGCCATGCTCACTAGCAGTATCATCATCGGCATTATCTGTGCCGTTATCGGTACGGAAGTCGCTTTCACCCTAGACGTATCCATTGCAGGCGCTATCGCAACAACGATCGGTCTCGCATTATTAATTGCCGTTATTTGCACACCAAAGACAGGCTATATTGCAGCCTATCTTCGCCAATGCCACTTGCGTCGTCACTATCGAGAAACAATGATGCTCTGCCACATCTACACCCATATGAATACACCTGTAGCGGCCATCGAAAATGGTATCGGCACCATTCACGAACACTTGAACTGGAAGCCAGACTATACACACCAAGCCGCATCACACCTTAAGAAACAAGGCTTGTTGTATGTAACAAATGGGTACTATATGCTGACCGATAAAGGCGTGGCGCAAGTTAAAGAAATTATTTAATTAACTATATGGATTTTGATATACACTAAGATAGACAGATCCGTATAGTCTAATTAACCATATGGATTTGGACATACACAAAGATAGGTAAATCCGCATAGTAAAATTAATTTAATTATAGAAACTTAATATGTTTCCCAACAAAAAAGAAGCTGAAATCAATGCACTGCAAAGATTTCAGCTTCTTTATTTGTTCAACTGATGCGTTAATCAGTTAATCGCTTCTAATGGAATGACGTGAGGCATGCCTTTGTCATCCATATAGATTTTAGTTCTAACACGGTATACATCTTCCATCATGGCTTCTGTAAAGATGTCTTGCGGTGCCCCCTGAGCGTATACTCTACCCTCTTTGAGCACGATGATTTCATCTGCGAACATAGCCGCTAGATCAAGATGATGTAATGTTACAAGGGTTGTAAAATCATTTTCTTGAGTCAGATTTTTTAGCAATGTTAACAAGTCAAATTGCTTGTGCAAATCTAGCGCACTCGTCGGTTCATCAAGAATTAAGATTTTAGGTTCTTTTACAAGGGCCTGCGCCATGAACACAAGTTGGCGTTGACCACCGCTGAGCTCCATAATGCTGCGCGATGCAAAGCGTTGCAAGTTCAACCGTTCCAACACCTCTTGTGTAGCTGCAATGTCTTCATCACTTACGCGGAAGGACATGGATCCCATGCGCCCTAGCATAACGACTTCAAAAACAGTCAAATTGACTCTACAGTCATTATCTTGAGACAAGTAGCTCACTGTACTACTGAAATCCTTTGTAGAATATTCAGCTACAGATTTACCATTGATGGTAATGTCGCCCTTGCCTTTCAAGATACCCATAATTGTTTTTAACAGTGTAGATTTACCAGCACCATTAGTACCGATGAGAGCCGTCAATTTACCAGTTTTAGCGGCAAAATCAACGCCCTTCAAGATTTGTCCGTCTTCCGCAGAGGAATAGCCAAAGGTTAAATTATGAACTTCAATCATTTGAAATAGCTCCTTTTCCTAGTTAATACCAACGAGAAGAAGAAAGGTACGCCGATGATTGCTGTCACAATACCGATTGGGAACATCGCCCCAGGAACGAGCATTTTACTCGCAATAGATGCGAGAGACAAAATCGCCATGCCACACACTGCAGATAGAGGTAAGAAATACCGTTGATCCTCACCTACGAGCATACGTGCAATATGTGGACCTACAATACCGATAAAACCAATAGTTCCAACGAAGGAAACGGCTACGGCAGTGATAAGGGAAATGAAAGCAAATACTTTTACGCGCAAGCTTTCAACATCAACACCTAGACCAGAGGCCTTTTCATCGCCTAATTTTAAAGCCGTTAAACGCCAAGACTCACGCATCATGAGTGGAAGCATGATAACTAGCACGAGGAGAACGATGGAGATATTAATCCAGTTTGCCTTTGCTAAGCTACCCATTGTCCAGAATACGATGTTTTGAAGGGCCTCAGGAGATGCCATATATTGCATCAAAGATTGAAGTGCTTGGAACAAGAACATCATGCCAATACCAGCGAGAATCATCGTTTCAGAAGAGAAATTCTTAATCTTATTGATGGAATAGATAAAGAAGCTCGTCAAACTAGCAAATACGAAGGCGCCGAATGGAACCATAAAGACACCTAAAAACTCTAATGCACTAGCGCCTACAACTACCATGAGAGAAGCACCGAAGCCAGCCCCTGCCGATATACCAAGTGTATACGGGCTAGATAACGGGTTATCGAGGATAGTTTGCATACCAGCACCAGCAATGCCCAAGGAGGCGCCTACCAGTAATGCCATAATGGCCGTCGGAAGGCGAATTGACCAAATGATGACATACGCGTTTTTGGAAACCTCGGATGGGTCTGTTAATGCTAGCCATACATCACTCAACGTAAGTGATGCAGGACCTACAATAATATCGGTAACAAAACTTACCGCGCAAATGATCAGACCGATAATAATAAACATGAGCTTTTTATAGCTCTGTTTCTTATAATTGTACTGATTGTTAGTTTCTGTCACTACGAAAACTCCTTTTTAGTTCAACTGCATAAACCAAACGCCACCGTAAGAGAATGGAAGGAATTTGTCATAGAATTCCTTAAGTGTACCTTCTGGATCTACGTCCTTGAATTCCTCAGGGTAGAATGTTTTAGCTAAATATTCAAATACTGCAACGTCATATACTTCACGAGGTAAACCATGGTGAGTAGAGTAAACGTTTTTAGATTGAACGGCTTTCAATTCAGGCCAGCCTTGACGTTCTGTGGTGAAAGCTTTCAATAACGCTTGAGATTTTGCTTCATTTGTATCGAAACCTAAACGCATGGACGTCGGTTTCTTAGGCCAGTAGGAACCAATAATGATGATAATATCTGGGTTTCTTTCCAAAATAAATTCTGGGTTAACAGGACCTGCTTTTTGAACTACATCTTTAGTAATAAGGTCGCCACCAACTTGAGTTGCTAATGCGCCCCATGCTACGTTTGCACTATAGGCAAAGCCTAAACTTTCTGGACCTTCGTTACCTGTTTCAATGTAAACAGTTGGTTTTGGTTTATTGATTTTGCTAATGCGGTCCATAACTCTTGTTAAACGGTCAGTATAGAACTTGTTGATTTCTGCTGCACGCTCTTCTTTACCCAATGCTTTACCGATAGCTTCGATAGATTTTTGGTGGTTTTCAAGCTTTTCAGCATGATAATCGATGTAGATAGTAGGGATACCAGCTGCATCAATTTTAGGTTTGTAATCAGCTTCATATTGATCTTTAAAATATAAAGGCATGAAAATAACATCTGGGTTTAAGGAAATTACTTTTTCCACATCAAATGTTTTATCATTTACGTTACCGATGAGAGGAATTTTTTCCAACTCTGGCACTTCAGATTTGTAGCGATCCCACATATCTGTACGCAATTTACTCAAATAAGGGTCAATACCAACAATAGTCTTAGCCACATCCTTGCCTTGCAATGCAGCCATAGTCAAGAAGGCCCCACCGGAAGCACTCAATTGAACTACTACGCGTTCTGCTGGTTTTTTCAAGGTAACCTTTTGACCTGTTACGTCGGTAATTTCAATTTGTTTGCCAGATTGTGCGGCATCCTTTTTCGTATCTGCTGGACCACCACAAGCTGTCATAATCATGCTCACAACTAGCAGGAGCACCGTGGCAAGATAAGCCATAAATTTCTTTTTCTTAAACATAAAAGCACCTCGATTCAAAAACTCTCAAAACATACAATCACATGTTATCAACACAAACAGCCCGTTTCCCCACGAAGAGGAAACGGGCTGTTATCTCAGTTAGACTAACTACCACGCCTAAAAGCTAATAGATAGAATGAACTACCAACTATATACTTATAGTTCGACCATTCATCTATGCAAATCCCCATCCCTGTCACTCGCAGGTCAATTGGCAATTGTTAATTAGGCAGTTCTCCTGGCTCCAGCTTAACGTTACTTTGCGCCTTCCCAAGATATTATCTCAGTGACTAAGAGCATATCGTCCTTTATGCAAAGTCCCTCGCTGTTACAGTGGCGTGACCGCTTTGGCTTGTACCAAATTCTCTATTAAGTCTATAAACACCTAACCCAATCATATGTGATTTTTCTCATCGTAGCATGCGCCATATACAATGTCAATAAACGTATAGGGGTACATCTATCCTTGTAATATCTACACTTTTCAACCCAAAAGGTGCTAAAACTGAACGCGCATCTGATACCATTTGGCACCGCCATGATCAGACTCTGATTCACCTTCATTTACAAAACCAAACTTGTCATAATAAGGTATCTTTCCTTCCTTACAAGTTAGAATAACACCCTTACGGTTTTCTTCTCTAGCGAGCTCTATGAACCCCTCGATTAACTTACCCCCTACACCGCGTTTCCGATACTCAGGCATTGTATTTAAACCAAATATCATCTGCCATGCACCGTTCGGATTGTGCAAAGAAGCATCGGCGAACATCTCATCCGTTAAGATTTCATCATCAGATACAAAACCATCGATAAAACCAATCGGTGTATCGCCGTCAAAGGCAATCAAAAACTGACCTGCATAATGGTCTAATCGTTCCTTAAAGGCCTCACGAGGTGCCGCCTCTGCAGGCGGAAAACATGTAGCCTCTATTTTCGTTACTACATCTAAATCCTCAGTTGTCGCTTTTCGTATTAATATATCCATATCCTTCTCCATCGTATCTACATATCTGTTCTAGTATATACCGTTTACATAACAAAGGCTACACGTAACTCTATGTACGTGTAGCCTTGTATTAACAATTTGACCCGTTACTTGCTATACAGGTTATCCGACCCATCATCTTTTCATATATTTAGGCACATTCCGATACTGCATTGGCAAGGAATCGTCTATCTGCTAATTCCTTATCTAAATTCTGAAAGGCCAAATCACGACCAAGCCACTTCCTATACTCTTGAATTAGCTCTTTTACTTGATTTAAATACGGTTTGCCATCAACAATTTTAATCATATAAACTCCTTATTAGTTTCTATTTATATCCATATGGTTTATGTTGAAAGATATCTCTTACAACTCCTTCACCCACAATATTGCTACCTTCCATAATAAGGAACTCAGTACCTCCTTGCAAAGCAGAATAATCTACAGTTTCATACAGTGGCAGCACATTAGCTCCTATTTCTTTATCAAAGATGACATCTTCACCATCAATAAAGTTTACACCTAACAGCTGATTAGAGCCCTTTATAACAAAATGAGGGCAATATTTTCCATTATTCAAATTCGGCGGAGTCCCCCTCTTCTTGCTGAAGAAAGTAACTATACAGCAAATAGTAAAATCTAAATCGCTCATATTAGGCCTCATTAACTACATATACCATATCACCTGTAAAGCATATGTTCATTATACAGTGTACGGGATTCCCTTCGGTACATAACCAACCCTGCAACACAGCTCGTCCCCAGTTATAAGTCTCCGTAATGACCTCGAACTCACTTCCACTATAATCCTGCTGATACTGAGGTAACTCAATCCTTTTACCTGTGAAAGTATCTAATATTGTACTATTGAAGACGAGAATTTCTAAATCATCAATATCACATTTTTCAAATATAACTTGAGCCTTATGAGTTTGTTCAACACCATTTTCATAAGAAAAAATATAGTCAAATGTAAAGATTAAACTATCGTCTACGTATTCTATTTTCTGTATCCTTGCATCGTGGAGAGAATATTTGGGATACTCGCCAAAAGATTTTGTCGTTTTCATAGGACCTCTATTTTCAAAAAATTATTTAAACCAAAATCTATAACTTAAAATCAGTATACCAATTTCTGTAAAAAATACAAAAGCCTCCCATCAATGATGGGGCTGTAACAAAACAGCCCCTTTTATTAACAATTTGATTAGTTACTTACTATACAGATTATCCGCCCCATCATCTTTTCGTATATTTAGACACATTCCGATACTGCATAGGCAATGAATTCTCTTTTACTTTAAAGCTATGTTTTTCATAGAACGATGCATTAACACTTAAAATATGTAGACTTATAGTATGCCAAAAGTTAAAATATAATAAAAAGATGAAGTCGTATTAATCGAGGTATAAATCATGATTTTATCATACGATTATTTTGTAGAAAAACTTAATAGTAAAATCAAAACTGATGACTCTTTCTACTATGAGCTCTTATGTACGGTTATAAAAAATCCTCATAGATACGTAGGCATTTTTAGACTTACAAATGCTAAAACCAAACTCATTCAAAACGTTACACAGAGCCGAGAAATTAAACTTGGCGATTTTATGGAAGATATTGTAACCGACTATATCCACGCTATGGGATATACTAACTTAAACAAACATATAGGAACCGATACTGAAGGTAACCAACTAAATGCTGATCAGGCATTTAGAGAAGATAATACAATATATTTAATTGAACAAAAAATAAGAGATGATCACGATAGTACTAAAAAGCGTGGACAATACGATAATTTTAGAAAAAAATACACATTACTAAAAACACAATATCCTGATTGTACCATCAATGCTACGATGTGGTTCATTGATGATAGTTTGGTAAAAAATAAAAACTTCTACACAAATGAAGCATCCCAGAACACATTGAGTAATGTTACCCTTAACATTCTATATGGTGGTGCTTTATTCGATACTATATTTAATCGTAATGATGTATGGGAAGAAATTTGTGAGTACCTAGGAAAACATAAGCAAGAACGAAGTGATGAAATTTTGCACATCCCCGACTTCGACACAAGCCCAGAAATGCTTAATGCGTTAAAACAACTAAAAATAAATGGTCCTAACCTTTACCAAAAGCTTATCTCAGATAAGCCTTTATATGTTCAATTAAGAAAAGAGCTTTTCCCAACAAGTACTAATCTTAAGCTTCTATAAAAGTTTAAATTAAAGATGTATTAAGGTAATAAATATGGCATACTTATTCGATTGTTCGACTTGTAAAAATAGATGTGATGGCAAAAGTCTTGGTTTCTATCAATTTAAAAGTGATGTTGAATACTCTGAACACTTTGAGAATAAACTAATTAAAGAGCTAACAGACTATGGTTATTATGCCAAGAAAACCAACAAAGATGGTTATCCAGATATAGAAGTATATCCCTATAAAGGGGGACCCATACGATGTTATATAGAGGTCAAAGCTCAACGTCGTACATTTATGGCTGTTACTAAATATTTACCAGAGGGTAATTTAATTCCATCTGAAACAGTTGCGCTAAACGAATCTGATTTAGTACGATATTTCAAAGTTGACAAAATGGAGCCTGTTCCAGTTTATGTTCTATGGGTCTTAAGTGAAAGGCCATGCATTGTGCCTTCTGACCAGCACCAATACTTCTATCAAAATATTATCGTCTTAGAGGAAATCTATAATCACTATACAAATAAACGACGTTTTAAGAGAAAAAGTGGCAAAGGTGATATTGTAAACAATCAACATAAAGGTGTTGTTGTAAACTATCACTTTAGTTTACGCGAACTATTACCATTCAGAATTGATGACATATAACTAGAAAATACCAATAATTAATAAATACCCCCTTACTGGCGAACCAGTAAGGGGGTATTTTCATGCAGTAAAGTTATGAATTTAATAACCGAGCCAAGAGTTTATAATACTATCCTTGTTTTTTGCTTTCTCTATACTGCTCTCGAACGTCCGCAATAGAAACCTTTTTTTCGTCTCTAATGACATACCAATAATCAAAACCATTTAATCGGTTAGCTTTTACCCCTCTAGCAATTGCTGCACAGGAGTGCATATCAAGAATTTGATCCTCATATTTAAGTTTTCCATCCTTTAATAGCTTGGCAACCGCGTCCCCTGTTCTAAAATAAAAATCCTCATTTTCTATAAAGTATCCAGCTTCTATCATTTCTGGCATTGTAACTTTAAGAGGTTTTTTATCATAATCCGCTCTAGCGATGGCACTATCCTCAAAGACAGTATCCGCTAATCGTTTTTCACCATATTTACAATACTCAGGATCACGTTCAATCATGATATACTGTCTACCAAGCTTTTTAGCAGCTACGCCAGTCGTCATCGTACCGCCAAACGGATCTAGTACAACATCACCCATTTTTGAAGATATGGCCACAATCCGTTCTAGCATTTCTAATGGCTTCTGTGTACTATGAAGTTTCTTGCCATCATCTGTTTTTAAGCGTTCGTTTCCTGCACATACAGCCATTCGCCAAACAGAGCCCATTTGCTTACGAGTCCCCTTGGCAAATTCATCTTCTGTAACAGTATCCAAATTTAATTCTTTTCCTGTTTTATAGTTAAAAGTATACTTAGACTTTTTACCTTTAGTCGCCCAAATCAACGTCTCATGGCTATTGTTTAATCTAGTACCCATAAAATTAGGTGTAGGATTCTTCTTATGCCAAACAACGTCATTTATGAACCAATAACCAATTTCTTGCATGATTGCACCAACGGTATAAATGCATTGCATTCCACCAATTACCCATATGGAACCATTAGGCTTTAACACTCTGTAACAGGCTTCTAACCATTTCTTTGTAAAAGCCTCATAAGCCTCTAAAGATTCAAATTGATCCCACTCATCATCACAACCATCGAAGTCAGTTCCTTCTACACGTGTCAAAGTGCCTTCAACTCTCATCCAATACGGAGGATCAGCAAAAATTAAATCAACACTGTTAGGCTCCATGGCATTCAATATTTCTATTGAATCTCCATTAATAACAATATCTTTCATTCCTATTCATTACCTTAATTATATTTAGAAATAGTATTTCTCTATTTTATATAGCCATTTTGCTATATGTGTACGTTTAAAAATATTGGGATGATACTATACAGTGTCATCCCAACTATTGTAAAACTAATTAATATGTTTTTATTATTCCCACTCAATTGTTGCAGGTGGTTTAGATGTAATATCGTACACGATACGGTTGATGTGTTGTACTTCGTTTACGATACGACGGGAGATTGTGTCCAATACGTCGTAAGGGATGCGTGCCCAGTCAGCAGTCATGAAGTCTGTTGTTGTTACGCCACGCAATGCCAATGTGTAATCGTATGTACGGAAGTCACCCATAACGCCTACAGTACGTGTAGATGTTAATACTGCAAAGTATTGGTTGATGTCGCGATCAAGGCCAGCTTTTGCAATTTCGTCACGGAAGATGTAGTCCGCATCACGCAAAATGTCGAGTTTGTCTTTCGTGATTTCGCCCATTACGCGAATTGCAAGACCAGGACCTGGGAATGGTTGACGCCATACGAGGTAGTCAGCCAAGCCTAATTCAGAACCAAGTTCACGCACTTCGTCTTTGAAGAGGTTGCGCAATGGTTCGATAAGGCCTTTAAAGTCTACAACTGCAGGCAAGCCGCCTACGTTGTGGTGAGATTTGATAACTTCTGCTTCACCAGTACCGGACTCAATAACGTCAGGGTAGATTGTACCTTGCGCCAAGAAGTCAACGGAGCCGATTTTACGGCCTTCATCTTCGAATACGCGGATGAATTCTTCGCCGATAGCTTTACGTTTAGCTTCTGGATCTTCAAGACCAGCCAATTTATCTAAGAAACGTTTTTCTGCATCGACGCGAATGAAATGCATGCCGGAATCTTTGAAAGCTGCTTCAACTTCGTCGCCTTCGTTTTTACGCATTAAACCATGATCAACAAAGATACAAGTCAATTGGTCGCCAACAGCTTTAGAAATAAGAGCTGCTGCAACGGAGCTATCTACACCACCCGACAATGCCAACAATACTTTGCCATCGCCTACAGTGTTGCGGATTTCTTCAATAGCAGTTTTTGCATAGTTTGCCATTGTCCATGTGCCTGTGAAACCACATACTTCGTACAAGAAGTTGTGAAGCATCTCTTTACCATGTTCAGTGTGCAATACTTCTGCATGGTATTGCATAGCGTATAATTTACGCTCTTTGTTTTGCATGGATGCAACAGGGCAGTCTTTTGTATGAGCAACGATTTCGAAACCTTCAGGTACTTTTGCTACATAGTCAACGTGGGACATCCAAACAACTTGGTCTTCGTCCAAGCCTTTGAACAATGGGGATGTAGTGTCCACTTTAGTAGGTGTTTTACCAAACTCACGGTTGTCAGCAGATTTAACTTCGCCACCCAATGTATGCGCCATAAATTGCATACCATAGCACATGCCAAGAACTGGAATACCAAGTTCAAAAATCTCTTTTTCGATTTTTGGAGAGTTTTCTTCATACACGCTGTTAGGGCCACCTGTGAAGATGATACCTTGCGGTTTTAATTCTTTAATTTTGTCCAGCGCTTTGTTGTATGGATATACTTCACAGTATACGTGATTTTCACGAACACGGCGCGCGATCAATTGATTATATTGACCACCAAAGTCAACAACAATAACAAATTCCTTGTTTTCCATGCCTTCCTCCATATGCATCTATTTGTGAAAGTATATTCACTATTTTTTATTGCCTATACATTTCTGTACTAGCGGTGCGTTTTTCAAGTAAAACGCTAAATTTCATTACATTTCATTATACCATATGAAGTATATGGACTCCATATATTCCGTATGAAATTTATGATTAATATTTTAATGTTCGGATTTTGGTTTTACTCTATACAAAACTCAATACAATGAGATGACCCATAAGAGGCTCTACCCTTTCAAGAGACTATTCTTTATCAGTCTCACATTTAGACATCTTTACAGCTCCTACAGGACAGATGGAGTAACAATCGCCACAACCAATACAGCCGTTCCCAATATTGAACTGGGTCGCCCCTTTGGTGATGCATTGAACAGGACAATCCACAGCACACGCACCACACTTAACACACGTGTCATCTATATCAAACTTTAAATTTCCCATTACACATCACCGCCTACAAGTTTTACAAAACTAACTTAGCATCCAATCTAATGTCGGCTGAAATCATGTATCCCCTTTAATACCCTTTCGAGTAATCCCACAACTGTAAAACCGACTAAATGGCTACCGGACAAAGGAAAATATATAGTATCTCATTTGATAGACAATAAGCTAATACATAATCAGCGGAATTAAAATTAGCCTATTGTTTCTTACCGAGTTCATTATTATATGCAATCGCTGAATAGATTGCTTTTGCAGCGCCATGATGATTATTATCCGCAGTTACGTAATGAGCGGCTTCTTTAATATTTGGTTTACCATTACCCATAGCAACGCTAGCACCGGCAAAGCGCAGCATAGATAGGTCGTTTTCACTATCCCCTAAGGTCATCACTTCGTCCGGACTAAAGCCCCAGTGATTTGCCAAAGCTTCTACGGCGCTTCCTTTTGTGGTGTGCGGTAATACAAACTCTAAATTTCCCTCACTAGAGAGTAATACATCATAGAATCGTTCACGTCCTGTACCATCGCGAGACATACCTTGGTATTCATCGCGTAAGTCTTGTAAGATGCGTTGGCGCATTGGCTCATCGCCGTAGAAGATTTGCATCTTTTCAGGGCCTTCATCTAAAGCTTCCATATGAGCTAGTAAATCAGGCACCATTGTACGGGTTGCTAAGATAAATGGACGAATATTAGGTCTAAAGAAAAAATTAGCCTGTTCGACTTCACACTCAGACATATTTATATTCGCTGCTTCATCACCTTCGGCTAAGGCATAGTGATCATGGGTTTCACCAGGTAGATGATTATCCATTACGCTATGAGAGCTCTTTGTATTACTGTCATTGCCCTCATTACGTTCATCTACACAAGCACATAAACGTTCAGGTGTGATACATCGAGATGGCGGATACATACCAAAAATTTTGTCTTTCACATAGGCCTCTACATAAACTCCATAAGTTAAGAGCTTGCGTAATAAATAGAGTGCTTGTTCTTTATCAAAGGCCACATGGAATAAGGTGCGGTTTTCGTCTTTATCCATTACATAGGCGCCATTGGTACACATGAAATAGCGTAGGCATGGCAGTTTATCGATAACATCATTCATCTCATTCCAAGCACGACCAGAAGCGATAGCTACGCGAATACCACTTTCACGAGCGGCTCGAATAGCCTTGATAGCCTCATTAGGGATAATTTTTGCATCATTAACCAATGTCCCATCTACGTCGGATGCAATAAACCGTATAGGTTTATCGCCAGTGAGACCTATGTAGTTTTTTATTTGTAATGTTTCAGTTGAGCACATAAAGCCTCCTTTAAGTAGCATAGATAACAAGTAATATAGACAATACGTATATAATAAGCGGTGCATATAAATAGATAGGAAGATATTTTAGCTAAAAGCTTATTTAGTTGTATTAAATTCAGCTACGATTTCTTCTAATACCGTTGGATTTTCCACCAAGCTCAATAATGTACGACCAATAATATTCGCTCCATCAATGATCGTTTCTTCAATAGCAGGTTCAAGCATAGCCGCAGCGAATTCTTTAGAGTGGCACACCTTATCTTCCCCAGCAAGGCGCAATTTAGGGTGGAAGGCAGCACATTGATAGCTCACATTACCAATGTCTGAGCTACCCCCAATATCTGCTGGGCCGGGCTTAAAATCAATACCCATCTCAGACATTACGTTTTCAATGAGAACGGTGCCTCTATGGTTTTGGTTCATATCATCATAAGGATTACCGTAGAACTCCACATCTACTGTTGTACCTGTACAGAGGGCAGCACCTTCAAAGATATTCTTAATCTGTTCAGATAGACCATTCAAATATTCACGTTCAGTGTGACGCACGGTTACTTCCAACTCACCAAACTCAGGGATAACATTAGACGCTGTACCACCAGCAATAATCCATGTACCAATGCGCGTTTCAGGGCGCACTTGTTGGCGCATCATATCCATCGCATGAATAGCGAGTTGTACGCCGTTTACCGCATTAATTCCGTTCCAAGGCTCCCCTGCCGCATGAGCTGGTTTGCCATGGTATTTAGCACGGAAACAGTCTAGTGCCAAGAATTGTGAATTTGGTCGTGTTTCTTCCCCATCGAGGTGAACCATGATAGCCAAATCATAGTCTTTAAACACGCCTGCATTGCACATGTCCACCTTGCAACCTGTGGATTCTTCATCTGGTGTACCGATAATATCAATGTCCATATTGAAAACTACGCCGTCTTGTTGCATTTTATGTAGTGTTAGTGCGGCAAGAACACTCATAGAACCACTGGCAGAGTGACCACATGCATGGCCTACCTCTGGCAATGCATCATATTCACACAGAATTACCAAACGACCTTTTGGATTATCTACTTTCACAGCAGAAGCCTTGAAAGCTGTTGGTAAGTTACAGAATTCATAGGTTACATCCATGCCATGTTTTTCAAGAACGGCGCCAATCGTTTTGACGGATTCAAATTCATGACTGGAAAGTTCAGGGTTCTTAGCTAATGTATAATTAATGGCAAACGCATCAGTTGCGAAGCTTTTACAAAGATCTGAAAAGGTATTCGTAAGGGACATATTGCCTCCACTTGTTATATATAAATTAATATAAGAATAGACAAAGCTCGTTCGAATATAAAAATCGTTTACTCTTAATTATACAATGTTATTGCCTATTATTGTAAAATTCCGTACAATATAAACAGAATTTGATAAACCATGTATATGGATGTTTGAGGAGGTTTCTATGTTTAAGTTCAAAAAGTTGACAGCCATCGCCCTCGTAGCGGTAGCAGCAATGGGTTTATTGGCTGGTTGTGGTAATGACAAACCAAAAATGACACAACAAGAAGGTGTATTGCGTGTAGGTTCTGAAACTACATTCCCACCATTCGAATTTACTGAAGGCGACAAATACGTTGGTTTCGACGTTGATTTGTCCGAAGCCATCGCTAAAAAATTAGGTTTAAAAATGGAATTCAAATCCATGGGCTTCGATGCTTTGATTCCAGCAGTTCAATCTGGTGATATCGATATGATTGCAGCAGGCATCAATGCTACGCCTGAACGTGAAAAAGCATTGGACTTCTCCGATGTATACTTCGATCAAGGCGGTTTCATCACAGTTGTTCGTAAAGACAATACAACAATCCACAACATGGATGAATTAGCAGGTAAAACTGTAGGTGCTCAAATCGGCACAATCCCTGTTGAAATGGCTCAAAAAATCCCTGGTACAACAGTAAAACAAATCGATTCTAATGCTAATATCTTCATGGAATTGAAAGCTGGCACAATCGATGGTGCTATTATCGATAACGCAGTTGCTATGTACTACCTCAAACAAGGTGCTGACAAAGACCTTAAACTCGTAGGCGAACCTACTCAATCCCCAGGCACAGTTCTTGGCGTAAAAAAAGGCAACAAAGCTTTACAAGAAGCTGTTAATAAAGCTCTTAAAGAACTTAAAGAAGATGGCACTTACCAAAAAATCTACGACAAATGGTTCGGCGATTACAACAAAAAATAATATCTATCCCTATGAACTAGAATATATAATCTCTATAAACTAGGATACATATGACCCCTCTGAAAGACTTCAGTTCTCACAGTATCGTGATTTCAAAGTTCTTTCAGAGGGGATTTTTTATTCTAGTCCCTCTACGCACAAAGAATTTTACTTTAGTCACTAGTAATCTCCTCTTTTATGTATTCCCTCTTTCACGGTCCCTCGCGTTCGTTATATAATAAATACGTATTCTATAGTAAACGTAACTAATTAAAGGAGGCCTTATGGCACAGTACTTTACGGAACGCCTACAAAAGGTCTTCCACATGATTTTTAAATCCTACAATCAAGAAATGGCCCAAGAAGGTTTGCGCCAATTAGAACTGATTGTAAATAATCAGCATAGTCCTGAGCAGCCGAATCATCGGGCGTTGAGAAACGACATGACTACATCGCTGGAAAACGAAATCGACACTAAAGAGGACGCATTAAAAATAGCCAATGATCCGGAGGCTCGAGAAATAGCTGATGCATATGCTTTGTTGGCTCGTATCTATGCAGGGCCACGCTTTACATGGGAGGAATCAAACTTCCCAGAAAATAACATGCGCACTTATCAATGCTTGCACGATAGCATTCGCCGTTGTAGCCCTATCGGTACCTTACAAGCATTACGTATCAATGGAACCATTACACCTACGGTTGAAAAGGATATGTTAATATCCTTTGATGATGCATTTTGTATCGTTTATGACTATGCCAAGCAAGGTGATGCTTTTTGCCAATACATTATAGGCAATGTCTTTTTCTGGCGCGATGACGACCGCATTAGCCTTGCGAGGGATATGATTAGACCACCTCGTAAAAGCTGGTCTAAACGCATACAGCAAAGCTTACAAAAAGGTTCTATACCGGAACGCCTAGCAGCCTTACAAGGCACAGTCTCAGATGAAACATTGCAAGAAAATGCTACTAAATTGGCCAAAGAATGGTTTAATAAAGCACTCGATAACGGGCTTGCCATGTTCCAAGGCAATTTACGCAACATCTATATCGACGAAGGCGATTTTAATAATGCGCGCCGCGTAGCTTTAACTGCTGCTGAGCTAGGTAATCCAACCATGATGCTCTACACCGGCCTAGACTGTCATGAGCATGGAAAATTTGAGGACGCTTTCACATGGTTTACGAAAGGTGCCGCCTTAGGTCAAGCTGAAAGTACCGCAGAATTAGCGGATTATTACTATCATTTCTATGATACTAAAGAGCTACGCAGAGTCATCCCTTATGATCCTGTAAAGGCTATTGGTCTATACCGCCGTGCAGCTACTAAATATTTCAGCGACGCAGGCTATGCTGCATTACAAGCTGCTTTCGGCTATATTTTCCACATAGGCCACCTACCGCTCGACTGGGGTCTCATTGCAGACTTAACACATATGGCAGCCACTAAAGAGCGCTTTATGTTCTCCTTGCCATACATCGGTTACATGCGTATCCACGGCTTAGGAGTAACCAAGAATATACGCTTTGGCGTACAGTCCTTAACACGTGTACTAGATGAAGAAAAACGTGCCTTAGAAGAGGAAGATCGCGTTCTCTTTTACGATATTACACGGGCTTTAACACGTGTGGCCTTAGGATATGCCTATGAAAAAGGTTATGTCACTGGCAAACCAGATTTAGATACTGCTGTAGCCTATTACGAGGAATCCCATCAATATATGCTGTCTCACAAGGCAACCCTTGATGAGGAGTTAAAGGATATCCCTATCGATGATGAAGCCGAAGATCGCCTAGCGGCCTTCGAAGAAATAGACGGTCATTGGCACTATAAAGAGGGCTTTACAGAGTCTACCTCAACAGTACGGCCTGGTCACACGGAATGGCCTCAAAATGCAGCCCGCTTATCTGTAAACATGGATGACTTCTTATGGGACACTACCTTATATGATTGGCAAACCATCGAGCACGCCTTAGAAGCACAAGAAGAAATGAAGCTTAGCTTTTACAATCATTTCCTCTCCATTCCAGACAGGCTACGCAACATCTTTAAGCTAGATGTAAAGCGCATGCCACGTGATACGTACCAGGTCAGAGTACATGGTTATGACTCCACAGAAGGTCAAGAAACCATTTACCGAGCAGCTCTCAAGAAAGAAAATGCCATTCAGCTATTAAAAGACCTCTACAATACACACCAATTGCCTGCATTAGGCGACAACTGGTCCATCGAAACGAACGAGGAAAAACCTACTTGGCATTATGTACTCGATGTAGATCAACAAGCTTTCTTGCTTGAGGAATACGATGATGCGAATGCCATGATACAAACCGCATTACAAGGCTTAAAAGACAAAAAGTATGAACAAATTAATGTCCGTACTCACGACTTTATTGGCCCATCTTATTTCATTTTTAGAGGCAGTCACGCAAATCCATTTAGAGTACAACTCTATTTGAAAGAATCCGTACGCCACTCTATCGACAAGGATGGAAAACCTCAAGATACGCCAGGTAATACCTATCTCTTTGAACAACAGTTAGGTAATGAAGTATCCTTAAACTACTGGATTCAAAAAACAATCAACACCTTGGAGATACCTGAATTAGATAACTGGAAAAAACTCAGCGTACCAAAGGCATTACAATAAAAATAACCAAGAATATAAAAGAAGCTAGTACACAAAGTACTAGCTCCTTTTTATAACCTACGAATAGGCTAAACTATTATAAATGATCATGAGGGTAAATTACGCCAAACGCCTATAAACCAACATCGACAAACTGCTGCTCATAAATATTTTCCACAGTTTCTTGTACAACCATATCGCTACGATGTACCTTATCAAGCATCTTGGAACGAGCCGTTGTAATCACGCTTTCACTATGTTTACCACCACGCCAAGCAAACTTGGATGTGCCGATGGTATATTTCAAGGTCGCATAAGGACCACTCAAATGATGAGATGCCGTTTGGTAACCCGCATCAAGGGTAAGATGCGGTGTGATATGGAATTCTGCACCCACTTTAAAACCTTTTATGGCATCACGTTTTTTTAATTTATAATACCCTACTCTTACAGCCTCTCTACCACGCCAATTATAATAGTCCGCATGAACACGAGCCCAGCGAGCATTTTTGAAAGTTCGTGAGTATCCTACATCAAATCCACTGGCAGCAACCTTTTCTGATAACTTACACTCTCCCCTCGTTTTGCATAAGAAATAAAACCACACAAACTATATGCCCTTCACGCTTATTTCATGGTTAATTCATCTTAATTATAGGTACGCTATTTTCCATAGTCAATATAAAGCCCTATAGTTAAACGATAGTTAAAGATTCTCTAAATCATTATGTTACAAATTAATTTCTATTTTCAGGCAAAAGAAAAAGACCACCTGCAAGCCAGGTGGTCTTTTTTCTGGGGAATGAAATTGTTATTTGAATAAAGGCAAGATTGCGTTTGCTAAACCAGTAAGCGCAGCCAAGATTGCTTTAACGATAGTTGCTACCATTGCTGTTCCTCCTTCTCATATAAGCACAATAACTAAACTAACTATAAATATCTTAAACCAGTATATTAAATTTAATGTGAAATGAGTAAATTTTTACACATTAATTTTTCATGAGGAAAATGACAATGTCACAATTAATACGATTAGTTATATGAGAAAGATAGCATACAACGAGTTCATAATTTTATATATTTTCTTAATATTTTGTAAACTAAGATATCTGTACCTACGAAACTTGATCATAATAGAAAAACCCTTCTCTATATTCCCAGTTCAAACCGAACTAAAGAATATTAGAGAAGGGTTTCTTATTTACAGATTACAGAATAAACAATGTATATGATTAACTCATAGTATGTAATCTTGTATCTGTGAGTATAGATTGTATGGTTTTATCTATAATTATAGAGATGTAACAACCTCTGCACAGCGATGGCAAAGTGTAGGATGTTCGCTATCTTGACCTACTGTATCGCGGTGGATCCAGCAGCGTTCACATTTTTCAAGTTCAGATGGAGCAACTACTGTTGCAACGCCTGTTTCTTCGTCTTTTACAGCCTCTGCTGGAGCAGCGCCGTTTACGATGTGAGCTTCGGATACGATAACAAGTTTAGCCAAGCCTTCTTCACCAAGGGCGTTCAATGCGTCGAATGCAGCACCTTCAGCGTATACTGTAACAGATGCATCTAGTGGGTGACCGATTGTTTTGTTTTGACGAGCAAGTTCCAATGCTTTTTGTACAGATGTACGCAAGTCTAACAATTGGTTCCATTTATCAGCCAATTCTTGGTTGAAGTGTTCAGGATGACCTTGTGGCCAATCTTGAAGCATAACGGATTCAGGCATGCCTTCTTCTTTAGGCATGTATTTCCAAACTTCTTCTGCTGTGAAGGAAAGTACTGGAGATACCATTGCTACTAATGTTTTTAAGATTTCATACATTGCTGTTTGAGCAGAACGACGAGCTACGTTGTTTTTGCTTTCAGCATACATAGTATCTTTCATTACATCAAGGTAGATGGAGCTCAAGTCTACTGTGCAGAAGTTATGAATTGCATGGTACAACATGTGGAATTCATAGTTTTCGTATGCTTCAGTAACCTTTTGACGTACTTCTTCTAAGCGCAACAATGCCCATTTATCGAATTCGGACATATCTGCGTAAGCCACTTTATCAGTATTTGGATTGAAGTCATCCAAGTTACCAAGCAAGAAGCGGAATGTATTACGGATCTTACGGTATACTTCGGACAATTGTTTTACGATGTCTTTGGACAAACGTACGTCTGCTTGGTAATCTGCAGAGGATACCCACAAACGCATAACGTCAGCGCCGTATACGTCGATGATGTCACTAGGTGCTACTGTATTACCTACAGATTTAGACATTTTACGACCTTCGCCGTCCACAACGAAGCCGTGTGTCAATACGGAGTTGTAAGGTGCTTTACCTGTTGTTGCCACTGCAGTTAACAAGGAAGAGTTGAACCAGCCACGATGTTGGTCAGAGCCTTCAAGGTACATAGCACATGGTACATCTAAGCCGTTAACTTCAAGTACGCCAGACCAAGAGGAACCAGAGTCAAACCATACGTCCATGATATCTGTTTCTTTTTTGAACTCATCATGACCGCAATGAGGGCATTTGAAGCCTTCTGGTAACAATTCTTTAGCACTGTGTGCCCACCATGCGTCGGAACCTTCTACAGCTACTTTTTCAAGCAATGCAGACATAGTATCATCGTTGATGATGTGCTCGCCGCAGCTTTCACAATAGTAAATAGGAATTGGCACGCCCCAAATACGTTGACGAGAAATTACCCAGTCACCGCGGTCGCGAACCATGTTAAAGATGCGGTCATGGCCCCATTTAGGGATCCATTGTACTTGGTTATCGATAGCATCAAGCGCTTGTTGACGGTACCCATCTACAGAGGAGAACCATTGTTCTGTGGCGCGGTAGATAACAGGGTTTTTACAACGCCAGCAGTGAGCATATTGGTGACGCAAGCTAGATTTGTGAAGTAATGCATTGTTGTGCGCCAAGATTTTGATAACAGGCACCTCTGCATCGTGGATTTCTACGCCAGCCAATGGGAACTCAGTATCACCATAACGATTGTCGTCCACTTGTTTAGTGTAGTTACCAGTTTCATTAACAAGAGATACGATAGGAAGTTCAGTTTTGCCTTCCTTGTTATAACGCATAACGATGTTAAAGTCATCTTCACCGTGTGCAGGAGCTGTATGTACGCAACCAGTACCTGCTTCAAGTGTTACATGGTCACCACACAATACTGTAGCATTACGTTCTACGAATGGATGTTTGAATTCAGCCAATTCCAAATCTGCACCAGAGAAGCGATTTACGATTTCGTAGTCTTCAATACCGATATCTTTCATAGCCGCATCAACGAGTTCAGTAGCCATCAAGTAGTATTCGTCGCCTACTTTTACCCAGCCATATTCAAGCTCAGGGTTAACGGAGATTGCTACGTTGGCAGGCATTGTCCAAGGAGTAGTTGTCCAGATAACAGCAAACGCTTGTTTTGGATCTACGCCAGCTGGCAATGTTACCTTTTTCTCGGATACGTAAGGGAATTTTACGTAAATGGAGAAGGATTTTTTCTCAGCGTATTCGATTTCTGCCTCTGCCAATGCAGTTTCGCAGTGTGTACACCAGTATACAGTTTTAAGCCCTTTATAAATGTGGCCACGTTTTGCCATTTCGCCGAAGATACCAAGTTGTTTTACTTCAAACTCAGGGCGCAATGTCAAATAAGGGCGTTCCCATTCGCCTAATACACCAAAGCGAATGAAGTCTTGTTTTTGGTTTTCTACGCATTCTAATGCATATTCCTTACATTTATTGCGCAAATCCAATGGCGCCATTTCATGACGGTTAAGACCAGTGTTTTTAATAACCGCATGCTCAATTGGCAAACCGTGCGTATCCCAACCAGGGATATAGCGAGTATAATGACCAGTCATTGTTTTGTATTTCATGATGATGTCCTTCAACGTTTTGTTGAGGGCATGACCGATGTGCAATTTACCATTTGCGTATGGAGGGCCATCATGCAAGATGAATGGTTTTGCGTCTTTACGCAATTCCAAACGTTTTTGATAAATTTTGTTGTCTTCCCAGAACTTTAAGATTTCTGGTTCGCGCTTAGGCAAATTGCCGCGCATAGGGAATTCTGTTTCAGGCAAATGTAACGTCTTACCGTAATCCATGATGTGCTCCTTTTACATAAAAAAATCGCCCGCCCCCGAAGGGACGGACGTAATATCCGTGGTACCACCCTACTGACCTTCTGTGAAAGCTAGAATATTCCGAGCATACGAAATAACTAGGCTTCATTTTGTGAAAGCCACTTAGACATATAACGGTGTTCACCGGCAGGGTTCCTGCTTGCTCCAAAGTGATCCGCAAATCTCTAGATTTCCAAACCTTTCAGCCCATGAGTTTGGTCTCTACTAAATCCGTCTGAGACGTGCCGTCTTTTTCAACGCAATCTTCATATAATAGATAATTATAGGGCTCGTGAGGGGGAGTTGTCAACTGTATAGATAGTTTAAATTTATAGATATAACACATAAAAATGCCACCTTTATTACGTTCCAATAAAGGTGGCATATTCATATAAATAGACTTTTCATTATAGTGCTAAAAAGGACATCCAAATATTAAAAACTGTAAGGCAAATACATGCTAGCATTGCTTTTTGGTCCATGCTTTCAGATGGTGTTTCTTTAAGGCCCGTACGAGCAGCTTCTTCAGCAGTAATTACTTCATAGCTTGTTGGAGAACCATATTGGTTATCGCCTACATCACCCGGTTTAGCCAATAAATAAATGACATATACAAGACCAATGATTGGAACAAATATAATTAGCCAAAACCATCCAGATTTATTTATATCATGCAAACGACGAACTGCAATACCAAGAGACGGTAAAAACATAACACAAGTATAGGCAAAGGATAATAAATTAATAAGTGATCCCAAGAATGAATGGCCAAAAACAAATCTTAATAGAGTAAATACAAAACCTATGACAACTGTAACCGCTGTAAAGCGCCAATATTCACTGCGACTAGCTCTAGTACTGAAGTTTATAAAATTACCAACTACAGAATGCTTAAAGTTATCAATATACGAAAGGTTTTTAATGTTTAAATCAGTCATAATTCTCTCTCCTATCAAATGACAAATTGAAATTAATTTATTATACAACAAAACAGCCTATTGCACCATGCAAGAGGCTGTTCTTTGTATATATATTTTATTTTTTATATCATACTTGTCGTTAGTAATCGATCTACCAGGAACCATAGTACAAGGATAGCACATAGTAATCCTGCTGTAAGGCCTGTTGTAGGTGTAGCATCTATTAAGCCAATTTCGTGGGCCATTTGTTTTGTGAGGATAACGTGTCCTGTTGGTGATCCAAAACGGTTTGTATGGCTTTCACCAGGAAGAGCCATTAACACCAATAATATAATTGTACCAATAACAGGAACGAGGCCAACAAAGACAAGTCCACCAGAACGGCCTTGATCGTGCAAGCGTCGTACTGCAACAGCCACGCCAGGGATGACCATGACAACGGACAATAGGACTAAAATTACTAGGCCAAAGCCAACACCAACTGCACTGGAGAGAGGACTAATATAACTCAAGAATGCACAGGTGAATAGAATAGCTACAAAGAGTAATTGATACACCAAAAAGAAGTTCCAATATTCACTACGGCTAGCACGGCCTTCAAAGTCAGCGTATTTATAAACAAAACATTGTTTAAAGTTCTCAATCATGCCTAGACTATATTTATCTAACGAAATGGGTGCTTTACGAATACGTCCACAGTTTGGACAGTATCGTTCACTTTTTAACACCTCGTGTCCACAATATGGACAAGGTCTCATCCTAAACTCCTTCCATTCACAGCAGGAAACAGTGAAGCTCATAAAGTCCTGTTGTGCTAAACACATATAGTAACTTAGATATGTTGTAACGCAATCATATCTATATTTTTAAATTCATCTTGATTTCATTTTACTACAAAGTGTTATATTGTCTATAAAGGAGTTGTTAAACTTTTATAAAATAAAATAATAATTATGCTATTTAATGCAGGTTAATACTAAATGTAGCCATTGGCGTTAATACCATACCATAATATATCACCGATGGTATCACCAAATACGATGGATTGAAGAACAAATATGGTAATGCCCATAATCCAGTCTTGTTTTCGAGATGGAGTTTCTTCAAGCCCCGTAGCTTCACTTATATTTCTAGTAATAGGAATATAGGCAGTTCTTTCACCGTAACCATTCTCTCCTTCATCGCCACGTTTCAATTCGTAAGTTAAGAATATAAAGAACCCTATAATAGGAATAAAAGAAATCAGCTGAGTCCAACCGCTACGTCCAATATCATGCATACGGCGTGCTGTGATGGCAATATTGGGAAGCACGAAAAATAAAGTGACTAACAACGTGATAGTATTAATAATAGGCTCAAAATTATAGAGACCAACACCTTTACAGAGTATGGCTACTACTCCTAATGTTCCTTGAACCATCATCATTCCGGCCATAAATCGCCAATACTCACTACGGCTCGCACGACCTTTAAAATTGGTGTAGTTTTTGATGCCTAGCACGAAGGCATCGGTATAGTTCAAATCATATACATTTACTGATGCCATGACCTAGTCCTCCTCAAACTCTTCAAAACCAACGATTTTCCATCCGTTACCTACATTATATAAACGGACTAACATGGATTGGCTTTTATCCACAAAGTCTACCCTATATCCGATATAATCCACCGTCACATCATCATCAACATCTTGGGATACATAATCCAATCGTATAGATTCTACAGCAGAACGTTGTTCCTTTACCTTAGCTTGCTGCCAGAGATCAAAGGTGCCGTATCGTTCCATTTCACGACTGCTCAAATCGCGATACGCACTATGATAATCGCCATTAGCCAGTGCTTTGTAATATTCCTTCACCACTAGATATCCTTCTGTTGTAGCAGAATCACTACGTAGTAAACGGTTTGCTTTTTTGGTGAAAGCCCCCTGCCCCAAGTTCCCAAAGGCAGTTTCTTCTACCATATAATTATGCCCCATCATAGATGTCCCTACACTGCTAGCAACCCAACCTAAAACAAGGATAGCCACGATGAAGACACCCGAAATTGATTTCTTTTCCTTTATACTTGGTTCTGCAGATATCTGTTCATTAGTTACGTTTACTTCTTGTGTTGGAGGCGACCGTTTACATAATAGGTACAACAAAATCAACCATCCTAAAATAGGAACAAAGACAAGAATCATCAAGGTTGGATCATTATTAGAATCACGCAACCGTCTTGCTACTAGCATAATAGTCGGCAATGTTAATAATACCGTCAATGCAGTCAATACGCCGCCCCCTAAGGATATGGCATATAGAAATCCATAAGGTATGAAGGTAGCAAGACCTGTTATAAATGTAACTAGACCGTATATAAAGGTCATAGCGCTTATGGTGAGCCAAAAGTCGGCTGTCGTTGTTCGTCCTTTACCATTTGCATAGTTTTCTACTAGCTCGCGATAGAGGATTTCATATACTCTCTGTTTCATAAAACTCCTACTATATTTAGATATGATACAAACTTAGCTATTACTATTATACTATGCTTTACCAAGGCTTACATTTCATTTTTTCTTCATTAATTTTACCTATACTAATAATATATTTTTTACAACTAAAATTCGTGCAATTAAGTTTGTATAGGAGATAATAATTATGAACGCTAAATTGACTAAAGTAGTAGCTATGGCCAGCTTGGCAGCATTCTTAACAGTAGGCATTGGTGCCAATGTAGCACAAGCCAAAGATTACCACTTCCAAATTGGTGAAAACCATCGCATGGTAAAGAACGATGATGGCACAGTGGACAGCAGTGCTCATCCATGGTTCAAACCAGATCAAAAGAAACATAGAAAACACAAAATTTCTGAACGTGAAAAACATGACAAAAATGCCACTGCAAAACGCAGTGAACGTCATCAACGTTCCGAATCTACAAACGGCTAATCATTCCCCTTTCATAACTGGTTATCCAGTCATATAACACATAACTAAACTAACTAACCTAAAAAGGACGCTATACACATGTATAACGTCCTTTTTAGTATGTATTGTATTATCTATTTTATTATGCGGTAGCTGTTATTATGCGGTAGCTGTTATTATGCGTCAGCTTTTAGTACAGCTTGTTTCATAGATTGTACGTAGTCAAATAATGCTTGGTCTGCATGTTCACCATGTTCTGCAACGATTTTAACGATAGCAGAGCCTACGATAGCACCATCAGATACACGAGCCATTGCTTCCGCTTGTTCAGGTTTAGAAATACCAAAACCAACGGCTACAGGAATATCTGTATATTTGCGAATCGTCTCAACGATGGATTTAATATCCGTTTTGATTTCGCTACGCATGCCTGTAACACCGAGGGAGGATACGCAGTACACAAAGCCTTCCGCGTCTTTTGCGATCATTTCGATGCGGTTTTCGGATGTTGGCGCAATTAAGGATACCACTTCAACGCCATGTTTATTAGCTACACTCGCGAGTTCCCCTTTTTCTTCAAAGGGCATATCTGGCACGATAACACCAGAGATACCAACCTCTTCGCAGAGGGTAAAGAATTTTTCACGGCCGAATACATAGATAGGGTTCAAGTAGGTCATGAACACGAGCGGTACTGTCACTGCATCATCACCACTGCGCAAACGACGCACCATATCAAAGATATCGTGAATTTTTACGCCTGTAGATAATGCACGTGTGCTCGCTTCCTGGATAACTGGACCTTCCGCTGTTGGATCAGAGAAAGGAATACCAATTTCCACCATGTCGGCGCCGGCTTTCACCATGACGCGAATATAACGTTCTGTATTTTCGATGCCATGATCACCAGCGCTGATGAAGGGGATGAATGCCTTGCCCTTTGTGAAAGCGTCTTTAATTTTACTCATGAAGATCCACCCCTCTATATTTCGCCATAGCCGCTACGTCTTTGTCACCGCGACCAGATAAACAAATAATAATGATATCATCCTTGCTCATGGTTGGAGCAATTTTACGAGCATGTGCCACTGCATGAGCACTTTCAATAGCTGGAATAATACCTTCTAAACGAGACAAGTATTCGAATGCATCCACTGCTTCATCATCTGTTACAGGCACGTATTCAGCACGACCACTATCGTGCAAGTACGCATGTTCAGGTCCGATGCCAGGGTAATCAAGGCCTGCAGAGATAGAATATACTGGAGCAATTTGACCGTCTTCGTCTTGGCAGAAGTAAGATTTCATACCATGGAAGATACCCACAGAGCCTTTTGCAATTGTCGCTGCATGTTCCTCTGTATCAACACCACGACCAGCTGCTTCACAACCGATGAGGCGAACCCCTTCATCAGGAATGAAGTGATAGAACATGCCCATCGCATTGGAGCCACCGCCTACGCAAGCCATAACAGCTGTTGGCAATTTGCCTTCTGCTTCAAGGATTTGCTCACGCGCTTCGCGGCTGATGATAGATTGGAAATCACGAACGATCATCGGGAATGGATGCGCTCCCATAACAGAACCCAATACATAGTGTGTATCAGACATGCGATTTGTCCATTCGCGCATCGCTTCAGATACAGCATCTTTTAATGTACTTGTACCAGTTGTTACAGGATGTACCTTAGTACCCAATAATTCCATGCGGTATACGTTAAGTGCTTGACGTTCACAGTCCTCTGCACCCATGTATACTTCACATTCTATGCCCATCAACGCAGCGATAGTAGCTGTTGCCACGCCGTGTTGACCTGCACCAGTTTCAGCAATAACGCGAGTTTTACCCATCCGTTTTGCCAATAACATTTGACCGATTACGTTATTCAATTTGTGAGAACCAGTATGGTTCAAATCTTCACGTTTTAAGTAGATTTTAGCGCCCCCAAGGTCCTTTGTCATGCGTTCTGCATAGTATAAAAGGGATGGACGGCCTGTATATTTTTTATGTAAATCCTCAAGTTCGCGTACGAAATCAGGATCATCTTTGTACTTGTTGTATGCCTCTTCCAATTCGATGACTGCATTCATCAATGTTTCTGGCATAAATTGGCCACCGAAGGAGCCAAAATAACCATGTCTTTGTTCACTCATATAACTTACCTTTCCATATGCCATTCCTACTAACACGCCTGTACAGCGTTACTATTGGCATCTATCTCAACAATCGATGAATTCCATCGGATGTGTCTAAAATATTATTATATCTTAGATTTATGTATTTTTTGTGATTTAGTGAGCTATTGTTTTCACAATGTTGGTGAAAGCTTTAATTTTCTCATCGTCCTTCACGCCATCTGTTTCAATACCGCTACTAATATCTATACCGTAAGGGCGAACTGTGCGAATAGCACGCGCCACGTTAGTACTGTCGATACCGCCGGCGAGCATAAATGGACGTTCAAACTCATCTAAGCAAGACCAGTCGAACACTTCGCCCGTACCGCCGCGTTCATCCTTATGATACGCATCAAACAACAGCATATCTGCACTGCTATCGATCCATTTTTCCGCATCAGCAGCACTACGAATTTGAACTGCCTTCCAAACCTCTACATCTGTTTTCTCTTTGAAAGCTTGGATGAAAGCTTCATCTTCATCGCCGTGCAATTGCACTGCATCAAGATGGGCTTTTTGTGCAATCATAACGAGGTTTTCTAGAGTTTCATTGACGAAAACGCCAACCGTTTTAATGTTCTCAAAATTAGGATTTTCTTGGACAAATTCCTTACTATCTTGTGCTGTTTCAGCATTCATTGGCGCTTCAACTACACCATATGTTTTTGCGTATTGTTTATGAAGTTCTTCTACTAATGTTTTAGCTTGGTCTACCGTCACTTGCCGTTTGCTCGGTGCAAATACAAGGCCCATATAGTCTGGTTTTGCATCTACAATAGCCGGAATTGTTTCTACTTTAGAGATGCCACACATCTTAACCTTTGGCGTGTAGTATGTGGGACCATAAAGATATGCTAACTTTTCAACCTTGTTAGGAGAACGCATGAAGGTTTCACCCATCAAGGCTACTCCAATATTATTATCCCGCAACACTTGGATATCCTCTGGCGTTTCTAGACCGCTTTCAGATACAAAAATCACATCGTCTTGAACGAGATTGCGCAAGCGCACACTATTTTGTACATCTACAGTAAAGTCTTTCAAATTACGGTTATTAACACCAATAATACGGGCACCGCAATCAATAGCCATTTGCACTTCTTTTTCGTCATGAGCCTCTACCAAAGAGGACAAGCCAAGAGAGTCCGCTAACTCACGGAACTTGGTCAATGTTGACACATCGAGGCATGCACAGATTAAGAGGATTGCACTAGCACCCCATACCTTTGCTTGGTAGATTTGGTATTCATCGATGATGAAGTCCTTACGAAGGACAGGGATTTTGACAGTACTTGCAATTTCTTGTAAGTATTTCTTATCACCTTTAAAGAAGTCTGGCTCCGTCAAAACAGAGATGGCTGCTGCACCAGCAACCTCATATTCTTTGGCGATGTCTAAATAGGGAAAGTGCTCTGCAATGATTCCCTTAGATGGAGATGCCTTCTTTACTTCACAAATGAAGTTAAAGTCTTGCTGACGAAGGGCTGCTTCAAAAGGAAATCCTGTATCCGATGGTAACGCCAACGCCGCTGCTTTTACAGCCTCAGGCGATTCCACCTGTTTTTCTTGGGCTACCCGAATTTTGGTAGCCTCTATAATCTTATCTAAAATCAATGATTATACCTCTTGGGTTGCTTTCACAAACTGTTCCATTGTAGCAAGGGCCTTGCCAGAGTCGATCATGTTTTTCGCCTCTTCAATACCCTCCGCCAATGTAAGGCCATCTTTTGCAAGGTAAATCGCCATACCAGCGTTGAGGAGAACTGCGGTCCGTTTACCACCTTGCTCACCACCGAGAACGCGACGTGTAATCTCAGCATTCACTGTAGCGTCGCCACCTTCAAGCTCAGTTTTATCAGCGTATACGAAACCATAGTCCTTAGGATCGAATTCGTAGCTTGTGAAAGTACCATTATTAATTTCGCATACGTACGTTTTGTTGGTAGCCGTAATTTCATCAAGGCCATCGAAGCCGTGTACCACAGTACCGCGTTTCACACCAAGGTTAGCCAATACGCGAGCCAATGGTTCTACTAAAGATTTATCGTAAACGCCCATCAACTCAACCGTAGCACCTGCTGGATTTGCCAACGGTCCGAGGATATTGAATACTGTACGAACACCTAATGCTTTACGTACAGGGCCAGCATATTTCATAGCTTGGTGATATACAGGAGCAAACATGAAGCACATATTGGCTTTGTTGAGGACTGCCTCATTTTGTTCACCATTAAGCTCTAACTTAGCGCCCAATGCTTCAATCAAGTCAGCAGCGCCACATTTACTAGATACACTGCGGTTACCATGCTTTGCTACAGGAATACCTGCGGCAGAAATGATAAAACCAGAAGTAGTAGAAATATTGAACGTATTCGCTTCGTCGCCGCCAGTACCTACGATTTCCACAACAGTACCTTCATGAGGCACAGAACCAGCCTTCTCGCGCATAACCTCAGCAAAAGCCGTAACCTCATCTACAGTAGGACCTTTTGCCGCCAAAGCGCACAAGAAACCTGCCATAGGCACCTCGGCTACATCACCGCTCATAATCTTGTTCATTGTATCTTTAGCAAGGTCGTAGGATAAATCCTGACCATGCGTTACTGCATATAATGCGTCTTTAATCATTTTATATCTCCTTACTTGTTGTTCATTTTACTTCGCTTCAACGATAATAGGGCATATATCTGCTTTAATGCTACATGTGATTCACGTGGACCTATGCCCTACGCACTGTCACACGCACAATAAAATGAACAACAATTCAATATCTCTTAAATGATCCTGCGCATTATATGGAGTAACGCACAGGTCATTTCTTTATAAGAGGTGGGAAGATAGAACGGCGTAGCCGTTCTTTTCCCTTATAATGATTTGCAATTTTTTATTAATGGTAGTGATGGGACCGGATTTGGATTTAAAGTAAAGTTTAGTCGAGATGGTGGTCATAAAACGACTTTGGCCCTATCCCGAAGGGATAGACCTGGCCAGTGGAGGCTTTAGGGCCACTAGCTCGACTATTAAGGTATTTAAAGCAAATACCGGTCCACCGTGCTACTTCGATAAAAAATTGCGAATCATTTGTTCCCCGTTTGGTGTCATGATGGATTCCGGATGGAATTGCACGCCGTAGATTGGATAGTCTTTGTGTTCTACGCTCATTACTTCGCCGTCGTCTGTAACGGATGTGACGATAAGCTCGCTCGGTATAGTTTCGTCTACAATCGCCAAGGAGTGGTAGCGTGCTACTTCAAATTGTTCTGGTACGCCTTTTAGGATTTTGGATGGGTGTACTTGTTTGGCTACGCTTTGTTTGCCGTGCATCACTTGTTTTGCGTAAGATACGGTGCCACCAAATACTTCACCGATGGCTTGGTGACCAAGGCATACGCCGAGGATTGGGAATTCGCCTTTGCATTCGCGCAATAGGTCTTCGTATACGCCCGCATCAGCTGGTCTGCCAGGGCCTGGTGAAAGTATCACATAGTCTGGTTTCAACGCGCGGATTTCTTCAACTGTTAATTCATCGCTACGGATGACTTTAATATCTGGATCGATAGAGCCTACTAATTGGTATAAATTAAAAGAGAAGCTATCGTAATTATCTATAAGGAGTACCATTATTCTACCTCCTGTGCATCTGTAATTGCGGAAATCATGGATTGGCCTTTGATTAAGGTTTCGTTGTATTCGCTTGCAGGAACACTATCGCGAACAATACCAGCGCCAGCTCGAACGTAAACCTTGCCACCTTTATTCATGGCCATGCGGATACCGATACATACGTCCATGTTACCGGAGAAATCGATATAACCTACAGCGCCGCCGTATACACCGCGTGGGCTTTTTTCTAGTTCATGTAAAATCTCGATGGCACGAATTTTAGGAGCTCCGGACAAAGTACCTGCTGGCAATGTAGCACCGATAGCATCGAGGGCATCTTTACCGTCTTGAATGTCACCGCTTACAGTAGATGTAATGTGAATAACATGGGAGAAGCGTTGTAACATGTGTAACGCCTCTACTTTTACGGAACTAAATTTAGAAATTTTACCTAAGTCGTTACGTCCAAGGTCAACGAGCATGTTATGTTCAGCCAACTCTTTTTCGTCATTAATGAGTTTTTCTTCAATAGCGAGGTCCTCTGCTTCGTTTTTACCGCGGCGCATAGTCCCTGCAATTGGGAAGGTATACATTTTGCCATCTGTTAATTTTACCAATGTTTCTGGAGAGGCACCTGTAAGCTCTACATCGCCACCAGATAAGTAGAACATATATGGAGATGGGTTCAATGTACGCAATACTCGGTATGCATTTAACAAGCTACCTTCAAACTCAGCTTCACGACGATTAGATACAACACATTGGAAGATATCCCCTTCCTTAATGTAGTGCTGTGTCTTTTTAACAACTGCTTCAAACTCATCCTTTGTAAACTCAGAGGTAAACTCTGTTTTAAGGATGCCTTTTGGAATGTCCGCCTCTTTACCATTTACTACAAGATCAGCTAGTGCTTTAAGTTCAAGCTCAGCCTTGTTGTAGTTGCGTTCTAAATCGTTTGTACTGATGTTAGCAATCAAGTAGATTTTATTTTTATAATGGTCAAAGGCGATTACCTTATCAAAGAGCATAAGGTCTACATCGTTTACCATCGCAGAGTTATCATCTGGCGTTGGGAAATCCAATGTTGGCTCGATGTAGCGAATGTATTCATATGCGAAGTAGCCTACAAAGCCGCCTGTGAAGGTTGGTAGCTCTTCTAAGCGAGGGCTTTTATATTGGCTCAAAATATTGCGAATCTCTGCAGCTGGGTCAGAACACTCAAAAGTACGCGTTGTACCATCTTTGATAGTCATTGTATGATTTTTGCAGAAGAGCTCGATCTTAGGATCATAGCCCAAGAAGGAGTAACGGCCCCAATGATTACTATTATCCGCACTTTCAAGCAAGTACGTATGACTGCTCACTTGTTTTAATGCTTTCAACACACTAATCGGTGTGCGTACGTCGGATAAAATTTCCATATATACAGGCACGATATCGTAGCCCGGTGCGATAGCTTTCACACGGTCAAGACTAGGGAAAATCATGAGAACCTCCATCTGGCGTTTGCCAATAAAAAAACTCGCCCATGACAATATAACGTCAAGGACGAGTCTATAGTTCTATTCTTATACAATTATTAGAAAATACTTGTATTATGCTATAAATCGCGGTACCACCTTGTTTGAATGCAACGCATTCCCCTTTCGCAGGATACTAACATATCCCTCACGACTAACGCTCGTGTGACGTCGCACCATACTAGGAATGAAATTCATTCTTTTCCATGCGCCCTCGGTGGTCCATTTAATAAGCTGCGTACTACGGGTTCTCAGCTAATCCCGCTCTCTGTGAGTGCATTTCCTATTTTTATCTCCACCTCATCGGTTTCTTTTAGGCGAGTATAAAATTATAATCTGATTATAATGTTTCTATAGAATGAAAGTCAAGGAAAATCTTAACTTTCACCTTATCCTTAGATTCATCAACCATATAATATCGCTACTTGTGATTAAATAATGTATCCCTATTCACCTTAGCAAATTCAGAATATTTATATTGTTTTCCTCTAAACACTAATAGTATACTGAAATTACATATGTTATCAGCTTCTACTGATTATTATGCGGAGGAGAGAGCATGAGTTTTTATTTTACTGATCAAATACAGCAGTCTTTCAATAAAATATTCCATCAATGTAATAAAGATATCGCTTGGGAGGGTAAGGCTGAGCTTGATGCCCTTGTGAAACTTGACGAGGAAGGCCAAAAGATTCCTGGTATTGGCGATGTGTACGCTATTTTGGCGCGCGTCTATTCCGGCCCTCAGTTCACCTGGATTGAAGCAGGCTTTCCTGAGGATGACACAAAGGCGTATAGTTATTTACATACGGCTATTCGCAAAGGCAGTGCCATCGCTATTTTACAAGCTATGCGTACCTCTGGTGCCCTTACACCAACTATTGAAAAAGAGTTGCCTATGACAAAGGACCAAGCATTCCAGCGCGTCTATGAAGGCGCCCAAAAGGGTTGTTCTTACTGTGCCTACGCCATTGCCAATGTATTCCAATGGGGGGATTACCACATCTTACCATCGGCTCAAAAGGTGGCTAATGAAGGTGAACCATCTACCTTTGTCCGTTTCTTAAAAGGCTTGTTTGCCCAAGCAGATCAACGTAGGTTCGCAAATAAAATAACTACCATTGCTCAGAAATGGTTGCGTAAATCCGCCGAAGCAGGCCTTATTATTGCATACCGCAACTTACGCATTACCTATATAGAGCAAGATAATAGTGCAATGGAAGAACAAGTCATTTTTGAAGGGGCTGCAGCAGGTTTGCCACTCATGATGTATTTAGCTGGCGATATTTGTAAGTCTCGCGGGGAGCATGAACGAGCGCTCGAATATTTTGAGCGCGGTGCCGCCATGAATAATGGCATGTGTTTGCGTGAAGCTGCCGAGTACTATGCAAAACCATGTGAGTCTAATAAAAGAATCCCTCAGGATATTCAAAAGGCCCTCAGATACTACGAGCGTGCTGCTATAAGCCCAGATTATTTAGACTTTAATGACCACGCTTATGCTACCATGCAGGCCATCATCCTTCGCACATTGAATATCGATGGTCAGTCCCAAGACTGGTCTCGCATCGCTCACTTATTACAACAACCAGCCATTTACACTCTCGATGCGATTTGGCCATATCTCGCTTATGTATTTACTTTTAAAAAAGGTAATACCCCTGCTATAAGAACCGCCATAGAGTGCGTCAATCAGGCTAGCAAATGTTTCGATAGATACGGTAGCTATGACTATGCGGACCATCTATGGCAACTGGCAGCCGGCTATTGCTACGAAATTGGTGCCATTACAAAAGAACCTGATTTAGACCAAGCCGTTACGTTCTACGAGCATGCTCGTGAAAGCATCAGACGTCTCAACACAAGAAACGATAATTGGTTAGGTACTGGTGAGCCGTTGGTAATTCCTGACGAAGCCTCTGAGCGATTAGAGGCCTTTGAACTCGTTGATGGACATTATCAGTACAAAGAAGGGATAACGCAATCTTCTACAACATGTAATCCTATGCCCCCTGCTTGGCCTCAAAACTCCGTAGATGTATTAGAAATCTTTGAGGACTCTACTACTGGTTGGCGCACGAATAAATACGACTGGAATTTCATTCAACGGGAATGGGATACACAAAAATATCTCAGCTTTATCATCTACGATAATCGCCAATCCATAGAAAACGTAATTTACGATGTGTACAGTATCGTTATGTTCCACAATGAAGACAAAAACAATTGTACTATCTATCTATACGGCTACATTGAGGAGCCTAGCGAACTAGATGAAAACGTGGATCCTAGGGTATATGAAATAAGATACTTTAAAGAAATGTCCATTCCTGAAGGTCTCGCATTAATTAAAAACTTCTATGATAATGCTACATTGCCTGTTATTGATGAAAGATGGGAAAAACAGTACAAAAATACTACGCCTCCTCGAGAATATGTATTAACTTGTGACAACGATATCTTCTACCTCAATCAATATGAACTTTCCAATCAAATGATTAAGGATGCCTTAGAAGGCGTAGCCAATGGCACGTACGATATCATTGCGGTTCGCCCATCTAACCTCGACGATCCAGGTATTAGCTACTTCATCGAGCGCGGAAAAGGTAAAAACTTACACATTTCTCTCTATATCACTATAGAAGACGACGTAGAAGATGACATCGTATATGGCTTTAAACGGGAATCTAGCAACTTAACCTCTATTAACTACTGGATTCAAGAATCTATAACAAGCAATAAACTTCCGGACTTAAGCGATTGGGAAGAAGTTAAAAAGAAAGACTAAAGGAGGGATACTTTGGAAACGTGGAAACGAACGGTGTACATTTGCGCATTCTGCATATTCTTCATGTCCCTCGGGATTAGTCAGGTAAGCCCTATTCTCCCTCTATACTTCCATGAAATGGGCTTAAGCGATACAGGATCGATAGCACAATGGTCCGGTGCCTCCATGGGCATCACCTTCCTCATTGTCTGCTTAGCAGCTCCCTTCTGGGGCCGATTAGCAGACCGTAAGGGACGTAAGATTACCCTCATACGCTCTAGTCTTGGTATGGCTATATGTAGTATATTATTGGGCTTTCAGACTACACCAGAAGGTGTGTTCCTCGTTCGTACATTGCAAGGGTTAGTAAGCGGTTTTTACCCCGCATCGGTAACACTTATCGCGTCAGAAACACCGCAAAACCATACAGGTTGGGCTCTAGGGATTATAGGATCCTTTAGCCTTGCAGGCTCACTAGCCGGTCCGCTTGTAGGAGGGTATCTCAGTGATGTAGTAGGTATTCGAAATGACTTCTTTATCATCGGGGCCCTTATGCTTATCTCCTTTGGCTTGACGGCTATGCTAGTACATGAAAACTATGTTCCAAAGCCACTTGTTGAGAAGCAAACCTTTAGAAATCTAAAAACTCACTTACCTGAGTTTTCTAGTTTAGTCGCTTTATCTGCAACCTCCTTCCTGTATGCCATTTCGGTTACTGCCATCTCCCCCATTATGACGGTTTACATTAAAGGAATGCTACCAAGCAATACGGAAAATATAGCCTTCATATCTGGTGCTGTGTTCTCTGCCATGGGTATCGCCCAATTCTTTAGTAGCTCTCCACTGGGGAAATTAGTAGACCGCATAGGCCCTAGAAAGGTGCTCATCTACTCGATGATCTATGTAGGTCTACTCAATATACCGCAAGCCTATGTGGACTCTGTGTATGTACTTGGGTTTATCCGTTTCTTGCAAGGTTTTGGGCTAGGTGGTATGTTACCTGCGCTCAATACCTATTTAGCATCAAAAACACCTAAGGAATATACGGGACAAGTATTCTCGTACAATCAGTCTTGTTTGTCTATGGGTTACTTTCTAGGCTCCTTTGGTGGTTCCATCGTAGCCGCTCAATTTGGCTTCACAACCCTTTTCTGGGCATGTAGCCTTACCTTTATCGGCGCTGCCCTATGGGTTGCGTTAAAACTAAAGTAACGCCGTAATACAACGAAAATAGTGCAAATGCATTAAAGAAACTATATAAACAAATAAAAAGAGCTGTCTCCAGAACTCAGATGTGTGTGTACTGATTCCGAAACAGCTCTTTTATTATATTTTTTGTAAAAGTTTAGAAACTTTCACTACCTAGGGGATGATCATTCTATATGTATAGAATAACTATTGTCTCTAGTTAGGTATTATAGGATACCGAGGATTTCCCACCATGCGTAGCCCACTGTAAGGTTTACGATGAAGCACATGATAGCGAAGATACCGCCGATAATCCACCAGCTCTTAACTGTGTTGTAACCAGCACCGAATACGATTGGAGCCGCTGCACCGCCGTAGTGAGTCAACGCACCACCGTAGGAGTTTGTAGCAGCTAGTAACAAGGACAACGCCATTAGGTTTACACCCGCTACTTTACCTACAGTAAGGAATACTGGAAGCATAGCTACAACGTACGCACTACCAGAGGCGAACAAGTAACGAACAGCGATACTGATAGCGCCGATGATAATAAGAGCCAGCATTGGGTTGTCGCCGAAGTTGAAGTGTGTACCCATAAAGTCAGCTAGCCATTCAAAGAATTTAACCTTGGACAACGCACTAGACATGCCAATGATACCACCGAACCAGATCAATGTATTCCAAGCACCTTTGGATTCAAGCATATCTTCCCATTTAATAACGCCGAACACGAGAGCAGCCACCATAGCTACGATAGCTACAGCTGTTGCATCAAGTGAGAATTTAATACCAAAGCCTTGAGTCAAGATGGAAGGCAAAGCCCAACCAACTAAAGCAAGAATAAAGATAGCGATAAGCGCTTTCTCGCGACCAGTGATAGGTCCAAGTTCTTTCAAACCTTCATCAGCAATGCCGTGAGAATCGATATGTTGAATAGATGGTTTGTCTAAGTAGTATACCAAAGCAGGTGTAATAAGAAGCATTACAAGACCTGGTACTACGAGTGCTAAAGCCCAAAGGCCCCAGTTGATATCTACGCCGAGGATTTTGTTCATATAGTCAGCAGCCAATAAGTTTGGTGCCATTGCTGTAGCGAACATCAAGCTTGTTACCTTAGTCACCATGTAAGTGTTAACCATGAGGTACGAACCAGCTTTTTTAGCGCTTTCACCAGGCTCAGAGCCCAAAGCTTTTGCTACAGAGTTCATGATTGGGAACACGATACCGCCACAACGTGCTGTGTTGGAAGGTGTTACTGGGGAAATAATAAGATCTAATAAAGCAGTTACATATCCAAGGCGCAATGTAGTGTGACCTAAGGATTTAATCAATAGGTACGCAATACGACGGCCAAGACCTGTTTTTACGAACGCCACACTGAGGGAGAACGCAGAGAATACTAACCATACTGTTGTAGATGCATAACCAGACAATACGTTTTTCGTAGCATTCAAGAAAATTGCAGAACCTGCAATAGATAATAACAAGATAATTGGTGCTGGCCAAGGTTTAACAACAAGACCAACGATAGCCATTAAATAAAAACCTAGCAGTCGCCAAGCTTCAACGCTCAAACCTTCTGGCGGTGTAATGAACCACATTGCCAGAGGAATGGCAAACATAATTGCAATTTTAAGTAGCTTACTCATTCTTACTCTCCTTTAACATAAGCTATGCCTTTCATGATCGGTCGCGCTGTTCTAGCGACGCCCGCCTTCTCCACATGCCAACCAGAGTCATTAGTCAAGCATATTTCGAAATCAAATTTTCCTGATGGATGCGCCAAAGTAACGCGATTTGTCGCTTTAGCACGTTCGCTTACTACTTCGTTCGCCACAGTACCCGCAATCAGCGCTGCCGTAGCTGTACAAATACCACCTGTAACAGCATAGGCTTTATGCATTACAGCTAGTGCCTTTGTACGCGCCACGATGTCTATACTATTCCCCTCAATAGTTCGCCCATCGCTTGCCACGTAGGTTTGTGGTGCGGACACCATGCATACCTTTGGAACTGCAGGACTGGCAGCCTCTTTAGATGGAGCAAGTCCCATCATTACCGCCGCAGTAGTGCGAATATCTTCAAATGTATTGAGTAATACACCGCCATCCGTTTCTGTGAAAGCCGGTAATTCCGTGCCTTCATAACCAAGATCTAGAGCCTTTACAAATACAGCTGGATTAGCTGCATCTACGAGACTGACTTGGATTGTCCGTCCATCAGCCAATGTAATCGTGTCTTGTACATTGCCTGTTGGTAGTAACTTACCTGTCTTAGAACCACCTGGTTCCAAGAAATATAATGTAATACGAGCACCTGTACCTGGTACGCCATCGATAGCAAAATCACCATCAATAACTGGTTTGCCATCTTGGACTGGCACATGCGCTTCAATAACCTTATTTGTATTTGTGTTAAAGATACGAACTACGGTTTCTGGTTCTACGGCTTTCACAAAGCCTTCCATAATAGCAAATACCCCTGCACCAGCAGAAATATTGCCACAGTTACCTTCGTAATCTACCACCGCATCAGCGATACCGACATAACCAAAGGTGTAGTCGATATCCGCATCATCGCGGTCAGAAGGGTTTACGATAGCTACCTTGCTCGTCAATGGATCGGCACCACCGATACCATTAATTTGACGCGCATCGGGAGAGCCATATAAATCTAAAATCATACGATCCCGAGCAGCTGGGTCAGTTGGAAGCGTATCTTTTAACAGATACGCCCCTTTACTAGTACCGCCGCGCATATAAGTAACAGGAATTTCTTTATACCCGTTCATAACTTACTCCTTTATGCTCACCACTTACGCTTTGCAATTTGCATAGTAGTTGATGAGACAACCTGCTGCGATAATCTCTTTTTCTTCATCGCTGAGGTGACCTAAATGCAATGTAATTTCTGCTTTCTTCACACCACCGCTGATAACATATGCTTTGTAATCATCGGAGTCGGAGAATAATTGGTCACGCACATTTGGCACATATACATAGTCGCCTACTGCCATCATTTTAGAGTCTTCTTCACTAGTTACAAACGGTAACATACCCCAGTTAATTACATTACTGCGATAGCGTTTTGTAGCATATTCAATAGCAATATTAGCACCGCCACCTAATACGCGTTGGCAAGATGCTGCTTGTTCACGAGCAGAACCATCGCCAGGGCGATTAGCATATACCATGCTAGAAACTGCTGTAGATGTAGCCATATCTTCTACAGTTTCTCCAAGACCAAGCGCTTGTTTTACTTCTTTGTATGCGCTTACTAAGTCTGCTGCGCTGTCACCTTCTTGACGAGATTTTTCCCAATCACGAACGACTTTTGCGCGACCTACATATTCAGGAACCTTGCGGCTCAAAGCAAATTCAGACAATGCATATGGGTCGGAACGGAAGGAGGATGTTTCACCAGATGGAATCAATTCATCTGTAGTTGTTACAGGATCATCAATATAAGCAGCTACTTTAAGCAATACATTTGGTGTCAATGCCTTAATAGAAGGCCAAGGTTTAATGGATGGACCGTAAATGAGTTCCGCATCTTTTTTAGGTTCATTAAAGCCACTGTATACTTTACTTTGATACGGTTTATCATCGTAGTGATATGCTGGTACTGCATCATCGTATTCTACATCTGTTGCTGCCGTTAAGGCGCCACCATTAATAGCTGTAGCTGCTACAGAGCGAGCATCGAGAAGTGCTACAGAAGAGATTTGACCATTGCCAGGTTTAGACCCTTCCCGGTTCGGGAAGTTACGTGTCGCATGACGACCGCTGAGTCCCGTATTATTAGGTGTATCGCCTGCACCGAAGCATGGGCCGCAGAAAGCAGTACGTACGATAGCACCTGCTTCCATTAAGTCTACAAGGGCACCGTTTTTCATGAGTTCTAAGTAAATTGGTTGGCTAGAAGGATATACGCTGAACGCGAAACGACCAGAACCTACGCTCTTACCACGCACGATATTTGCGGCTTGCATAATATTTTCATACAAACCACCAGAGCAACCTACGATGATACCTTGATCTAAATGTAATTTACCGTCAAAGTGTTTTTCAGGCAATTGTAAGGACAAAGATTTATTATCTAATTGTTCAACAGCTTGGCGTTCGATTTCTGCTAATAAATCGCGACCGCCTTCATTGATCTCTTTAATGGTATATACATTGCTTGGATGGAATGGCATAGCAATCATGCTTTCCACTTCATCAAGATTAACTTTTACCAGGCCATCATAGTAAGCCACATCGCCAGGGTTAAGCTCTTTGTACGCATCACCGCGACCATGGAGTGTTAAGAACTCTTTCGTATTGCTGTCTGTTCGCCAGATTGTTGTAAGGCATGTAGTCTCTGTAGTCATTACATCGATGCCATTACGGAAGTCCATGGATAAGTGTTCAATACCAGGGCCTACAAATTCCATTACTTTATTTTTTACAAAGCCATTTTTAAATACAGCTTTTTCAATAGCAAGAGCCACGTCTTGTGGGCCTACGCCGTGTTTAGGTTTACCATCGAGGTAGATAGCGATAACCTCTGGACGTTGTACATCATAGGTGCGACCGAGCAATTGTTTTACAAGCTCTGGACCGCCTTCACCAATCGCCATAGTACCAAGCGCACCATAACGAGTATGGCTGTCGGAACCGAGGATCATTTTGCCGCAACCTGCCATTGTTTCACGCATATATTGGTGAATAACTGCAAGATGAGGAGGTACATAGACGCCGCCGAAGCGTTGTACTGCGGATAAGCCAAATACATGGTCGTCTTCGTTAATTGTGCCCCCTACAGCGGCTAAACTGTTATGGCAGTTTGTCAAAATGTAAGGGATTGGGAATTTATCTAGACCACTGGCAATAGCTGTTTGGATAATACCAACATAGGTGATATCGTGAGATGTTAACGCATCGAATTTGATGCGTAAATCTTGATCACCTTCATGTTGTTGGTGGTCCATTAAAATACGGTACGCCATCGTTTCTTTATAGGCGCGCTCTTTATTAAAAACTTCTTGCTGATCAAGGGCTGCACTAGAATCTGCAGGAACGATATCCGTACCGTGATATAAAAATACACCATTTGAAATTAACTCAACCATGACTTGCTCCTTTATTACTTTCAGGCATGTGTAAACCTTTACAAACACTATACTTTCACCATGTGTATTGGTGAAAGTTCCCTTCCTCTTACTAGTACCTAGTCTTTAATAATTTGTATTCATCTAGTATCCCTAATCTGAACCTAGTCTTTAGTCATATCTAATCTGTATAGAACTAGCAGCCCCTCATCTGTACCAACTCTATGGGATAGAGTACAATAATACATATGTAAAGGAGAGTTTATGGACACGAAAGATTGTACAATTTTAAAAACCTTAGCAGAGGAAAATAATATTACTTATGCGGCGCGTCGTCTATTTATGACACAACCCGCATTGAGTGAACGGATAAAAAAATTAGAAAAGGAATTTAACTGTCCCATCATCAACCGACAAGCTCGTGGTGTAGAGTTTACCTACCAAGGTCAGCGCCTTGTACGCTATGCCGAAGATTTGCTCAATTCCTACACTTCGGTGCGCCAAGAGCTATTAGCGATGGGCAGTGAACCACGCGGTACATTAAACCTAGGATGCTCAAATGTATTCGCTAAGTATCATATTCCCCATATCTTATCGACCTTTAAAGAGGCTTATCCTCATATCGATATCATCATGTATACGGGACTTAGCTATAAGCTGTACCACGACTTTCTTGAAGGTCGTCTACATGCTGCCATCATCCGCGGTTCTCACACTTGGACTGAGTCGAAAGAACATATTTGGTCTGAACCATTCTGTTTCTTTAACAGAACTCCTTGTTCCGTAGAGGATTTACCTCGTCTGCCATATATTCACTATCAAACAGATCCAAATTTACAGCAAACCATAGATGATTGGTGGTATTCTCACTACTCACAACCACCAATGCGCACCATCGAGGTAAATGATATCGATACATGCATGAAGCTCGTTAACCAAGGACTTGGTTTTACCATCCTCACCCAAAGCTGTGGCAACGATTACCCTAACCTATTTAAGGAAACCTTAAAGGATCTTGATGGTCACATCATGACTCGTGATACGTGGATGTACACCCGCCATAGTGCACTTGAGTCCAAACCAGTTCAAGCATTTTATAATTTTATGAAAACCTGGTCCAACACCAAAGCATAGCATCTATTCCTTTAATACATATAATATATTATGAAAGTGCAATAAAAACAAATTGCTCTTTTCTTTAGTATCCATAAATTTTGCTTATACCTTATATCTTAATATATGCAAAAAAAGAACCCGTCATGACTTAAGAATCATGACGGGTTTTCTTTTATATAACTACTTTAATCATAGTAATTATTAGGCTTTTACTAAGCCACCCCATATAGAGCTATAGTAACAATAGCATAATCACTACGGTAGCAATAATACATGGTACAGCATTACGTTTCGCCATTTCCATAGGGTTAATACCAGCAAGGCCGGCAATGATGATACCTGCACCTGCTACTGGACTCATACTACGACCGATGCCAGCACCTAATTGGGCCATGGAGCCGAGTTGCATAATACCATATCCAAAGTCTGCTGCATGAGGTGTTACCGCACCGTTAAACGCAAGGGCTGCTGCATTACCAGAACCAGAGATAACTGCCAATAAGAATGGACCAAAGGCAGCACCGATTTGAGCGATTTGTTGAGAGTTCTTCATACCATCAATGAGTGCACTTGTAAGTCCAATGTACTGCATACCCGCAGTAAAGGCTGCCGCCGCAGCCATAAGACCGACTACATCACACATGCCATCGCCAGTACCGCGGAAGAATTTCTTAACTGCATCTGTTACATTAGGTCGTACAACAATAATGCCGATAGCTGTACCAATGAGCATAGACACAGGCACAGAAATTTCTGGGATCACCGCTACTTGTTTACTACCGAGTACGAGTAATACAAGCGGAATGATTGGGATGATGGCGTATAAGTAATTTACCTTAAATTCTTTACCTTCTTCTTCGTTAGCCTCGTTCAATACATATCCTGTATGTTCCTTCTTAACGATAGCTACGATATTGAGCAAGATAGCTGCTACTACGATACCAATAATGGCTTGCATAGAGAAGCTCGCAATAACGGTCATTACGTCTTCACCTGCTAGTTGTGCTACTTGCGGGTTAAACATAAGGCCTGGGCTCAATGCACTACCCCAAGTACCTAGGAAAATGGCAGAACCTGCCATCGCTGGATGTACACCAGCACGAATAAGTGCAGGAATCAAGAGTGCACCTACTGCAGCCGCACAGCCTGCTGCTGTAGGCAACGCAATGTTGATCAAGAACGTAATAATAACAGCACCAGGAATGATGATTTTAGTCATCTTTTTAAGGCCTGCAGAGATGAAATATACCATATGCTCTGTACATTTTGTATACTCCATAACATAACTAAAACCAAGCACTGTACAAATGGTTGGTACAAGCCCTGGATTTGTAAGTTCTTTTACAAAGGCTGTCGTACCAGCACTAAGCTGCCCACCAATAAAGCACATTAACAAGCCCGACAACAATAAAACGAGCCGTGTTTCAAACTGTTTAATAATGGCAATAAACGTCGCCACTACGATAACAATACCAGCAATAACCATAATCTCTCCAATCCGGGTATTCCCAACAAATAGAACGCATTCTCTGCCATTCTATTACGGAATACACACTTCTAACCACGTAAAACATGATATCTTAGGTAGTTAACACAAATCTAACTAAATTATATCTACATCAAATATTACACCGCACTCAACCTAGTTAAGTTTAGTACTTTCTAAACTAAGCTTTCTTAGCACCGTGTCTAATATCTTAGCTCCCGTAACGATGTCATCTAGGTCCGCAAATTCAGCCGGATTATGGCTGATACCTTCGCGGCATGGAATAAAAATCATTCCTGTAGGAACATCGTCGGCCCAATGCATAGCATCATGACCAGCACCGCTTGGCATAGTCATATAGTCTACGCCTACAGACTGAACAGCCTCTTCAATTTCTCGAATCATGGCCGGATGCATCGCCACAGGGTGATCTTGTGCAATAGGTTCAATCGTATAGGATAAGCCTCGTTTCTCTGCAATAACATCAATAAATTCCTTAATGAGGGTAACTACAGAATCACGGGCCACCTTAGAAATACTGCGAATATCTACACCAAGTTTAACGGCTCCAGGGATAACGTTCATCGCGCCCGGTGTTACCTCAACAACACCGACTGTGCCCACCACTGGAGGCTCCTCTTGCATGGATGCAATCTCCTCAATACCGAGAATGATTTTAGACGCCCCACAGAGCGCATCATGACGCAAGTTCATTGGTGTGGCTCCACTATGATCCGCATTGCCACGGATGGTTACATAGAACCGCTCTGGTGCGGCAATACCAGTTACAACGCCGATGGGTTTTGCTTCATGCTCTAGCACCTTACCCTGTTCGATATGTATTTCAGTGAAAGACTTTACAGGTCGTTCATATTCCATATGCTCAATAGCATCAGGATTTAAATTACGACCTTTCAACGCATCATACAAGGACACACCTTGTTTATCTACTAAGCGTTGTAAATCTTGTAATGTCAATTCACCACGCATAGCTTTACTGCCCAATGTAGCCGCTCCAAAACGGCTAGACTCTTCACACATAAAGTCCACCACTGCAATGGTATGGTCATGTTCAAAACCATCATCAGTCATACTGCGAACCGCTTCGATAGCAGACAATACGCCCACAACACCATCATAGTTGCCCCCATTAGGTACGCTGTCCGTATGAGAGCCAACCATAACAATCGGTAGCTCAGGTTTCTTACCAATCTTATAGCCTATAACATTCCTGAAACCATCAGTTTCCACGGTGAGTCCCGCATCAGTCATGCGGTCAATAATATATTGGCGCCCCTTCCAATCTGCATCGGTGAAAGCTAGGCGATTAATCCCCTCACCAGGTGCAGTCAATTGTGCCATAGCATCAAAATCTTTAGCTAAACGCTCTCGTTGAATCATATAACACCTCACAATCTAATACTCATATTACATCTAATATATAGCACACTATACATAGTTCGATGCATACATCTATATAGTTATGTACCTATAGTTTGGATGTATGCATCACAATATCTCAATCAATATGTCCTATTTTAAATAGTGAGTAGCAATTGTACCTAACGCAATAATGCCATTTAACATGTCTTCTTCATCGATATCGAATAATGGATTATGATGAGGTGCTTTAATAGCAGAGCCTAATACCATATAGGTTGCTCGACCACCATGATCGATTACACGGTTCAAGAAGTAAGCACAGTCTTCACTACCACCGCCGCTATAATCAAATGGCACCTCTTTAAAGATACCCAATGGTTCAATGATGGATTGCACCTCGCGCGCTAAATCATCGCTGATACGGCCTGCCGGTGTTTCACCTTGTTTTGTAATTTCAAAGGTACAGTCATGCATTTCTGCAGCACCTTTAATAATGGTCTTAGAGCGTTCAATCATATAATCATTGATCTCTGTAGTAGCACCACGAGTTTCTAATTTAAGAACAGCTACATCAGGTGTAACATTGCGACCTGTACCGCTTTCAAAAACACCTACATTCATACGAGAAGCACCTTGGCTGTGGCGAGCAATAGCTTGTAAGTTTATAACGGCTGTACAGCCTGCAAGCATAGCATTTTGTGCTTTTTCTGGAGATCCACCGGCATGGGAAGAATAGCCGTGGAACACAGCATCAAGTTTCGTAGTCGCCAAGAATCCATGGTCGCTACAAGCAAAGCAATTGGATAGCTTTTCATTAAACCCAATGTGCATACCAAACATCAAGTCTACATCATCAACTACGCCAGCCTCTACCATTGCTTTAGCACCACGTACACCTTCCTCTGCTGGTTGAAAGATAAGTTTGATGGTGCCTTTTAGTCCATCCTTATGTGTAGCTATATACTCTGCAAGGCCAAGGCCCATTGTCATATGTGTATCATGACCACAAGCATGCATCGCTTTATCATGGCGAGAACGGAAACCATTCTTAGCAGGAATATGGTTAGATGCTTTAGATTCGATAACATCATTAGAATCCATATCTGCACGAAATGCCACAACAGGACCATCATCACTGAACTTCATAGTTGCTACGATAGCTGTTTTACCATAGCCCATTTTCTCTACTAGCTCAGGATCAGCACCTTCATCCATAGCACGAGCCATGGCTGCTTTCATAGCCTCTTCGCTAGGTAAGCCCATACGAGAGTCTAAATCGAGGACATCTGCGCCGAGTGCCACATCATAACCCAAGGCAATTAATTTTTCAGCTACTTTAGCAGCCGAACGATATTCAAGCCAAGCTGGCTCTGGATACATATGAAAATCACGACGCATAGCGATAAAATCATCGCTTCGTTGTTGTACAAAATCTTTTACAGACATAGGAACCTCCTAAAAATTAATTTTCTTTAATTCATTTCTATTTTATTCAATTTTTCTAGTACTTCTCGTTTGATTTGTCGTTGCCGATCCCAAGCAATAATGAATACGGTAGCAATGATACAAATCATACCCATAATACCGATAAAGGTAAATTCATTCCCTAGCAGGGCCCAGCCAAATAGTGCTGCCGATATCGGTTCTAACGACGAAAGGATAGAGCCTTGTATAGCACCAATACGCCGCACACCTTCGATATAAGCATTAAAGGATACAACCGTTCCCAGTATAATAATAGCGAATAATCCAAGCCATGTCATTCCATCCCAAATTGCTTCAGAATCGATTTGCTGGAACATAGCTAACGAAATAAATCCACAGATAAACATGGCAAAACCAACAATCGATGTAGTGCCATATTTCTTTAATAGTTCAATCGGTTGCAATGTATAGACACAGATGCTGGCTGCAGATATGAGCCCCCACAGTAAAGCCTCGCCATTAATATTTTCCATATCTAAACCATCTTGTGAGACGATACAAACGGTACCAATCATGGCTAGTACAACACAACCGGTCTCTGCAATAGACGGCTTTTTAAAGTATCGTAGGAAGAGATAAATAATAATTAACGTTGGCGCTACATATTGAAGGACCGTAGCAATGCCCACGCCGGAAATAGCGATAGCTCTAAAGTACGTATACTGCGCTAGAGCAATGCCAAGAACACCGAAGATGAGCAATTTACCAAAGTCTTTTTTATTTTTAAAAATATCAAAGATGCGCATTCCATCTTGCATATAGGCCAATATAATCGTCAAGAACCCGGCCACGAGTAGCCGAACCTCTAGTAGCCACTCTACATTTAAGTGTTTTGCCCCTTCCAGATATTGTACAGAAGTGCCTGAAAGGCCCCAAAACAAGGCTCCTAGAATAGCTAACGCCATGCCAATCCACTGTTTCTCCCCCATCTAATTCCTCCATCTAATGCGACAGTAAAACACTATAACATCATAACAAAGAGGCCTCTAAACCGCAATATACAGCAAAGAGACCTCAATTATTAATTACGTTTTTCAAGAGCAATAATAATAACAGTAGCGATGATCATGGCCATGCCAATTAGCCCTAACGCACTAAATTGGTTGTCTAAAAAAGCCCATCCAAAGAAAGCCGCCGAAATCGGCTCAATAGATGACAAAATAGAGCCCGGCACAGCGCCTATGCGCTTAACCCCTTCTAAATAGGCGTTAAAGGATACAATGGTCCCCAGAAAGACAACATTGAAACAGCCAATAACAGTCCATACATCCCACAAAGCATAGGAATTTGGTTGGTGGAACAAGATAGCCGCCACAATACCACTGAGGAGCATACCAAAACCTACAATTGGTAAGGTTCCATATTTATATAGTAAATCTACAGGAGAAACACTATATACAGCGACGCCTACAGCAGATAAGAGGCCCCACACGAGCACTGCAAGAGGGAAACTTTCAAAAGAAAAGCCATCATTCCCCATCAAACAAATCGTACCTACCAAGGCCAGTATAACGGAAATAATCTCCCCTTTAGAGGGCCGTTTACCATAACGTGCTAGCATGTAAATAATAATCATGGATGGTGCCAAGTATTGGAGTACCGTCGCAATACCAGCTCCAGCCAAAGCAATGGATTTAAAGTATGTATATTGGCACAAGGCCATGCCAAATACACCAAAAACGATAAGGCCTGCTGTATCTTTTAAACTACGAAAGACATCGAAGATAGAATTACCATATTTAAACCACGCATAAACAACGGTTAATAATCCCGCTGTAATTAATCGCATGGTAACTAACCATTCCAAGTTCATATCCCTATAGTTGCTTAAGAACTGTACTGAAGTACCTGATACGCCCCATAAAATGGCCCCTAATAGGGTTAGTAAGACACCTATAATATCATATCGATTCATAGAATTACTCGCCTAAGAGATCGACATGCACTTTTACAACAACTTTACGGATTTTAATAGGCTTATCATTAACTGCTAACAGTGGTCTATGAATATCAGATGGGAAGAATACTGCATAATACCCTTCTGGACAGTAGATATGACCTTCATCAACGGATTCGTTTGGATAGAAATAGCAATCTCGTTCTGGATAGGATTCTAGCGGTTTAACAAGGCCTTTATCTACGAAAAAGCCCATATTTTCTTCGCCGCACACCATAAATTGAATATCTACATAGTTGCGATGAGATTCAGGTTTTGTAGTTTCAAATAGCTTGGTTTCTACATCGTCCACATTGGCATACATCATGTCACCTTCAATAGCATGACGGCCGCCTGGCAATGCTTTCAAATCTGTATTTTTTAAGAAATCTAAAGCTCGTACGATGGCTTTAGGATAGCCCATTTTTGTATAATCTGCAGTAATGCTAGAGAAAAACATATACGATCCTTTCCCAATATATAAAATAACACCCGATACATAAGCAATTGTATTACCTTTAATGTTAGCACATATATACATAAAGAACTAGCAATTCTGTGATTTCCAATGCATCTACACATACCAGTGATTAGGTCTCAATATTCTCCATTATTGATCAAGCTCTATCCTAATCTATTTCATATATAGTAAAAGCCCTCCATACGCTACATATATGGAGGGCTTGTGTAAAATACTATTCAAATTTATGACTTACGTCAATTGTTATGCTATTAAGTTGTTACGATATGCAATTATCTATTCAGTTGTAGTGATTCTAACTGTATTTGATACAGTACGTGGACATGTTCTTAACTTTATTCTTGAGTCTTACGAGCAGCGATAATTTCTTCCGCTTGCTTATGTGGAACCTCTTCATATGTATAGAACTGACGGTTAAATACGCCTTGTCCTTGAGTGATGGAGCGCAATGCAGTCACATAGTCGGACATTTCAGCCAATGGTACTTGTGCTTTAACAACAGAAATACCTGTTCTTTCACTTTGTTCCATGCCTAATACACGACCTCGACGACTATTTAAATCACCCATGATGTCGCCCATGAAAGCATCTGGTGCAAACACGTTAACTTCATAGATTGGTTCTAATAGGACTGGTTTCGCCTTAGGAATTACATCCTTGATAGCCTGTGACGTAGCTACTTTGAATGCTAACTCTGAGGAGTCTACGCTATGGTAAGATCCATCCAAGAGTGTCACTTGCACGCCAATCATAGGATATCCCGCAATTAAGCCTTTATCTAGGGTTTCTTTGGCACCCTTTTCCACTGCTGGTATGTATTGTTTAGGTACAGCACCACCAAAGATTTTGTCTACGAATGCAAATTCGCTTCCATCGTATAATGGGTCCACTTGAATCTTAACGTGACCATATTGACCATGACCGCCACTTTGTTTCTTATATTTAGACTCGGTTTCAGCGGAGCCTTTAATGGTTTCGCGGTATGGAATGTATGGAGTCACAAGTTTAGCTTGTACGCCATATTTACGATCCATTTTGTTGAGGATATGCTCGAGATGAACCTCGCCCATACAATCGATTTGTAGTTGACGGGCCTCAGCATTTTTCACTACTACGCAAGTAGGATCTTCTTCTGCTACTTTTAGAACAGCACCAGCTAATTTTTCCTCCTCACCTTTTTTCACAGGTTCCAATGCCACTGTGTATAGAGGTTGAGGGAAACGGATAGCGTCGTATGTCACTTTAAAGTCAGGAGCAGTTAATGTATCGCCAGTCTTAGCATTAGCCAATTTCGGTATCACTACGATATCGCCAGCTTTAGCGGCAGACACAGGGATTTGTTGCTTCCCGATAAGGGTAACCATCTTGCCCCATTTTTCTTCTACACCTTGGTTTACATCATAAAGGCGATCGCCTTCTTTTAGTTCACCAGAGAAGATACGTACAAAGCTTTGTTTGCCTGCGAATGGGTCTAACAATGTTTTAAATACGAATGCAGTTAAAGGTTTATCTACATGTACTACACATTGTTCGCCGGTTTCCGCATCAGTTGCGGTCATCACTTTTTTAGTTGCATCCGGCATGTAACGGATCATACGATCCAATACTTGATCTAGGCCAATACGAGATGTGGCACTGCCACACATGATTGGGCACACACGGCCACTAATCATCCCTTCACGCAAGCCTTGGCGAATTTCCTCTAAGGATAATTCTTCGCCTTCTAAATATTTTTCCAACAATTCATCGCTACCTTCAGCCGCGGCTTCTACGGTCATTTCCCGAATTTCTTGAGCCTTTTCGATAAGGTGAGCTGGTACAGCAATCTCTGTTGGTTGGCCGTCCTTGTAAGTAAACGCAGTCATTTTTGCTACGTCTACGACGCCTTCAAAGTTGGCGCCTTCACCGATAGGAATCTGCAATGGCATAATGCCTTTGCCAAATAATTCCCGCATTCTTTCAATAGTACCGAAGAAATCGGCACCATCAACATCCATTTTATTGATAAATGCCATGCGTGGCATTTGTAATTCCACTGCATAATCCCAAGCGCGAACTGTGTCAGTTTCTACACCAGATGTGGCGGATAGTACCATTAACATACCATCGCACGCACGCAAAGCGGCACGAACTTCGCCATGGAATTCATTATAGCCTGGAGTATCTACGAAGTTAACCTTATGGTCATGCCATTCACATGGAGCCATGCCCAATTGGATTGTTACGTTACGTTTAATTTCTTCAGGTTCAAAGTCCATAATATGTTTATTGTCTTGGCCTTTACCTACGAAATCAACTGCACCAGAGGTTAACAACAAAGATTCGACAAGAGCTGTTTTACCCGCACCATCGTGGGAAACAACAGCAACATTTCTAATTTTATCACTACTGTACTCTTTCATCGGAATCGCCTCCTTAATGGCAAATTACGGCTTTTGCTAATACATTTCGACACCCAAATAGAAAAGTCCTCTTTTTCCGAAAAAATTTATCAAAAAAAGAGGACTCTTTATTAATATTAATTTATAAATCAGTATTATCTACCCACTAAAGAGGCACAGCCACTAAGAAGTGCCATGAAAAGTGCCCAAATTATAGCGATGATTATGGACGTTAAGATGCAAGCAATGAATACTTTCATCTTCGTAAGCATTACTTGTCTTGCCATAAGTTCTAAGGATACCCAAATGGATATAACAAATAATACTATTGTTCCTACAACATAGATGACACTAGCAAGGGCACTACTATCGGATGCTAGACCTAATATGCCCATTAAAACCAAGACTATCGTATAACCAATACTAAATAATAGTACGCCATACCCTTGTAGATACCAACTAACTTTCATAATGGCTTGTACATTGTCGGTACCACCCATTTTAGTAATAACCCAGTTATATACATAAGAAGCGATAGCAACCATCACAAAGGACCAGCCGATACTGATAAGCCATGCAAAGATGAATATAAAGCTGGCACCGATACCAATTAAATAGGTTAAACCAGTAAATTCATTATGAGGGAGAAAGGGAATTAGCATAGTCCCGAATAAAGCCAATATAATATATGGAATAGCCCACAAGAATACAGTGCCCCAGAAACCTTTTTTCAATGTACCGGACTGTACAACTTGATCAATACCGCCTTTAAAAGGACTCGCAAATAACCGCCAAAAATCAGAATACCATTTTGTCTCCATAATACAACCTCATATACAAACTAAAAGTCTCTAAAATACTAAAACTCTCCCGTCCGTTTACCGTAATGTTTGGAGTCCCCATTTTGCTTCCAGCCTACGGTATCGCCGATGGACATTACGCGACGCGTTAAGCAGTCTTTACATTTATCTGCATTATCATCTACGCAAGGTTTATTATCGTACAGCAAATATTTTGCACGGTGTTCCGGAATAGTAATGATAGGCATCAAAATATTGGCACCCGCAGCAAGTCCCTTTTCACGGCCTAGTTTATCCAACGCTTGTAATGCTGTTGTGGCCGCAATATTTACGTCTTTTAAGAATAAACGTGTTAACGCAATCATCTTGAGACCCAATTGAATGCGGCGCAATTTACCAGCTTCGTCATCGATGCCCATGGCTAATGCCTCTTGACCTAATGGCGTATCGTGATGTACCACATACGGTCCCATGCCGATCATATCGATATCCATATCGCGATAAAACAAGATATCATTTACCAAGTCTTCTTCTGTTTGACCAGGCAAACCAATCATGACACCTGTACCTACTTGGAAACCTACGCGGCGCAAACTGCGTAAGCATTCAACGCGCGTTTCAAAAGAGTGTAGTTCATCTTGAGGATGAATTTTATGATATAGCTCTTTATTTGTTGTTTCAATGCGCAATAAATAACGACTAGCGCCGGCTTCACGCATGCGGCGGTACGCCTCTTCGCTTTGTTCCCCTACGCACATCGTAATGCCCAGGGAACCATCGCCAATGGCTTTAATATCGCGAATTAAATCCACCACATAATCCACAAAGGCATCATCACACCGTTCGCCAGATTGGAGCGTAATAGAACCATATTCATGGTCATAGGCCCACTGCGCCATCTTGATAATATCTTCACGGTTCATATCAAAGCGTTCCGTCTTATCATTTTCACGACGAATACCGCAATAATTACAGTTTTTGATGCATCGGTTCGAGAACTCGATGAGGCCACGATAATACGCTACAGGCTTTACATATTTCGCCTTCACTTCATAAGCCTTTTTATATATTAACTGCAACTGTTCTTCATCAGTTACAGACATGAGAAATCTTAGCTCATCCTCTGTTAGCCATTCATCGCCAACGAGGTCTTTCCCGAGAATGTCTTGCACTTGCAAACAATCACTTCCTTTCATAACGAACCGTCATCGATTCGCTTGGTATGGTAATGGATTCAATATCTGTAACACAGATAAATCCATTAATTTCACGCGGCAAATCTCGTACATGTTTCACTTGCTCCGTCAAACATGCATGAGCCATCATACCACGACTCATTTTGGAGGATGTACTCATCTGTTTAAATGTGTCGCCTCGCAATTCCCAAAATTCAATGGTTACCACCTTTGGATGGTTCACCATTTTCGCATATTCTTTAGACGCTAGATTTAGGATCCAATCTTCCTTGTGAAAGTATGCATCCACCGTTTCACGCCACGTATCGTATAAATTAATACCTACCTTATCGACCATATCTAGTCGATAATCGCGTACGCCCATCGTAGGCTCTACAACGCCGTACAAGGCAGACATCACAACAAGATGGCTTTCACCGAAGGCCTTAGCCTCATTGGACAAGTTCTGCCAGTCTAAATATTTGAAAGCAATGCCATCGTAGCTTTCACAAGCATATCCAGCGGGATGAGACGCAAAATCTTGATAGAAATCAAAGAGTGCCTGCGCCTTATCATCCTTTAATTTTAAAGCCTTACCAAGGGCCGCCACATCAAGGGATTGCACATGTTTTACAATGTCTTGTGTAATGTGCGGTTGAAATTGACCGTCCTGGACTGCAGTATGTACTGCCCCATCGTTGCTAGTAGCATTGGTAATCGTTTTTGTCTTACTAGGAGAGAGGACGATTTTCATGGGATAACTCCGCCTTGATAGTTTCCTCTGTCAAGTTGTCAATCAACTCAGGATTCCACAACATGAGAGGCACAGCCACTACGTGGCTAGCTTTCATTTCTTTACATAAATTAATACATTCTTTGAGGTAATCAGAGTCTTCATCTACAAGGTCGCATACGATAACAACGTGACGGCCTTTTAGATTAACACCTTCGTAGTCGATGCTTCCAGCAGATACTGTAAGCATACCTGTTTCCAAACGACCTTCACTCATGTCGTTCAAACGAGACATCAACACATGCTCGAGCATAGTGGATACAGGTGTCACTACACGGCCAATACCGATAAGGGCCTCAGGTTGGGCGTGAACGATAACTGTTTTTTTGCGTTTATCTGTTCTAAAATCAACGAGCGCTTTTTCTAAAGCGCCAAAGAACACAAATAATTGCCAAGGATCAAAAGAACCTGTTTGGAACATGTCGATAATAGAGCCATCCTCATCCATATTTAGGCGCGTTAATAATTCCTCTGCAATATCGTTTACTACAACACTGAAATCAGATTGCATTACGTCTTGTACTTTTACTTCCTTTGCCATTAGGTCCTCCTAATTTCTATCTATTACACTGATGAGGGAATACTCCCTACAGATATTATGCTATCTTTAATTGTAACATATTTTATAGCCCACATGGGTATTCTTGGATACGCTTTTTACATAATCAATATACATAACCTACTAAAAAAAAGACCGCCAACACGGTCTTTTTCTCTATCATTATTAGCTTTAAATGATGAGCTTATATCTTATGCGCCTACATAGAGTAAGTAGATATTCATAACAGTTACGATGATGCCAGGCCCTATATATTTAAAGACCTCGCTCACATGTTGCTTACCGTTTTGGTGGACGGTAAACAGCTGTTTCTTAAAAAAATCAATCATTATAACTCCTTAAATAGGGTTATAGAGTGAAAGTCATCTCCGTTTGCATACGAGCATCGGTTTTAGATTTTGTATCCTTACCACCTGTATAACGGATACGCACATTATTATTTACTTTAACGCGAGAGTCATCAATTTTGAACTTCTTCATTTTTTCTTTGATTTGTTCATCAGTTAAAGCGCGCTCTTCTGGTTTTGCCACTTCATCATTAGCTGTATCTAAAGCCTCTTGTTGAGATTTAGATACTTGGTATGTTTTACCAAATTTCTTAGCTTTTTCAGTACGCTTTTCGTCTAATTTTTGACGGCGCTCTTGCGTAATCTTCTTATCGCGAGCAATACGATAATCCATTACATCACGCATATTTTCTTGATAAATGCGCAATGCATATTGGCGATCGTTTTCGTTCATTTGCTCCCGTTTAGTTACAACTTCATCGATAAGAGGCATGAGTTCATCCTTTGTATAGCTTGTATTACCATCAAAGACAAAACCATGTGTATCTGTAATAGCACCATGCTTAATTAGCGTTTGTAACGCTGTATACGTCCAATCACTTGGCGTAATCACACCTGCACTCACGTGATGTTGTGCTTTACTAGAGCTACTAACAGTTTCTACATCGGCACTCACCCCATCTACCATGGGACGTGCGCTTGGAATAGCAATGCTTTCAGCATGAACAAAACCAACAGAGGCAACGAGACATAATGCACCGATACCCATAGCGCGACGAAGTAAATTCATGTGACGTGTATATTTTATATTCATAAGAGTCTCCTTAAAATTACATTTTATACAATCTATTATATGAAAGCCCTTGTCATACGTCAACTCTATAACCTTACACGCCTGTATACATCAATATTTACAAGACCTCAGGCCCACTTGAGTCCTTATGCCTTTAGGTCTATACCCAGTAAATACCACAATAAACAAAAAGACCTCACATCGCTAGATGTGAGGTCTCAGCATGGCGGAGGATTAGGGATTCGAACCCTAGCGACGGTAACCCGCCCTAACGATTTAGCAAACCGTCCTCTTCAGCCTCTTGAGTAATCCTCCATGCTTTACTGGGTAATCATATCATACCCAATAAGGCCTTGTCAATGTATTAAATCGATTTTTTTAAATATCTTTATAAAAAAACCTCTAACTACTAGTTCATCTAATAGTTAGAGGTTCTATCCTTCTATATTATATAAGGTTTTATTACACTATATTAAATATAGTATTCTATGTAATCGTCAGGAATTTTCTTTTCCTCAGCCTTACCGTTATTAGTGCGACGAGGTTTACGGACATACATATTTTCTGGATCCGTTTCAAAGATAACCATATCTTTAGGGATATCGTGTTTGATAACGAGGTTACAACCGATTTTAGTGCGTGCCCCAATAGTAATATCACCTAAGATTTTTGTGCCTGTACCGATGAGTACTTCGTCTTCGATGGTCGGATGGCGTTTTACCTTTTTAGAGGACATGCCACCTAACGTCACTTGATGGAACAAGGTCACATTATCCCCTACGATGGCCGTTTCACCGATAACGACACCCATGCCATGGTCGATAAATAAACCACGGCCGATGGTAGCACCCGGATGGATTTCAATGCCCGTTACGTGTCGAGAATGAAGAGCTACGCGACGGGCCAAGGTTGGCCATCCCGCCTTATAAAGGCGATGCGCAAAGAAATGCCAAAACAAGGATGTAATATGCGGGTATGTCCAAATGACCATCCACACATTCGTTGCAGCAGGGTCAGAATCCATTACACGTTTAATATTATATTGAATTTTGCCCCATAATTCGCGTAAACCTTGTATCATAGCGACTCCATCTCAAATAACTCTACTCATATATAATATATAGTATACAACATATGTGGTATGTATTCCTATACATAAGATGTTTTATCTATGCGAAATTCGTTACTTTACGTACTCAGTATTGCCGAAGTCCAAGAGGGATAAGTATTTCTCTACCCCATCCGGTGCAATCACTACGATATTCGCCTTTGGCTCTTCTCGAGCAATACGCTTTGCCGCAACGATAGCTGCTCCTGCGGATAGCCCAATAGAAACACCACTTTCACGCATGAAGGTTTGCACCTCGCTAAATGCCTCTTCATCGCTCACAGTTTGTACGCCGTCCATCAAGCTTTGGTCAAAGTTCTCTGGAATGAAGCCCGCACCAATACCTTGAATTTTATGAGGGCCGCCCTTGCCTTCCGTAATTGCTGGAGAACCTGTTGGCTCTACGGCAATCGCTTTTAGGTTAGGATTGTGTTCTTTCAACCGTTTTGCAACGCCCGTGAAAGTACCCCCAGTACCGATACCTGCTATGAAAACATCAACATTTGGCACTTGCTCTACAATTTCAGCGCCAGTTGTACGGTAATGCATATCTGGATTTGCAGGATTTACGAATTGGCCCAATGTAAACGCATTTGGGTATTTATCTAAAATTTCATTAGCTCGTTCAAGAGCACCTCTCATACCAGTTTCTTTTGGTGTTAAGATGAGCTGTGCACCATAAGCCTTAATGAGCTCACGACGTTCTTTACTCATGCTTTCAGGCATAATAATAACAGTTTTAATATGCAAGATGGCGCCCACCATGGCAAGAGCAATACCAGTATTGCCGCTTGTAGCCTCTACGATGATGCTATCTTCGTGAAGGCGTCCTTTTTCCTTAGCATCTTGCAACATGCCAAGTACAGCACGGTCTTTCACAGAACCGCCTACATTATATTTTTCAAGTTTTACATAAATATTGGTATTTGGTAATTGATATACCGGAGTTTTACCAATCAGTTCAGTTGTTTGATTTGTAACTACGCTCATCTGATCCTCCTTTTGGCGATAGATGATAAAAATCGTCCTCAGGAACATCCCAAGGACGATATGAATTTCACCTTGTTATTCTCTATACACTGGATATAACCATTTGTGTATTCTCATAAATACAATCATACTCTATCACCTGCATCTATGCATTGTCAAGAGAATGAGAACCGCTTTTAAAACCCTAAAAATATAGGAAATAACTAGGTTTATCTATTTACTTGTAAGCACATCCACCACAATATCCCAAGTGATAGGCATCAATATAATGGCTAGAGCCAATCCGATAAAGAGAAGGGCCCCCACCAATACACTTAGACGAGGGACTAAGGATATAACCACGCTCTTAGCCAATCTAGATGCTTTACTTAAGTCATGATGTAACACTACATGGCCCCATAAGAATCCCGCCACTACATAGGAAATAACATAAGGATCAAGAATCACATGTGTCGCTAGCTCATTATTTTCATGCATAATGCGGTTGATAACGGGTGAAACTAGTACATTGACTAGCATAGCAAGTACCTTGAACCACACAACGCAGACAATATATGTCCACATACTCCTCTTGGTCATCCATAGCATGTATAGGAGTCCTATTATACTTGCCCCCAGCGAGCCCTTCTCACTTTCCATGTATCGCTCCATCCAAGATAGCGGCGCCTTGCCAACCTCTACTTGGCTGTAGTAAAAGGATAGATTTCTTTCACCATGGGCTACATCGACGAGACCCAAAACTTGGAATAACACGAGCAAAAATAAGACAGCTACAAGGATTTGAAAGCTTTCACTAAAGAAAATAGCCATAAAATCAACATCGAGATGTCCTATGTTCATAAGGTTGCCGTATATATCGTAAAAGGCTAGATATACAGCATTAGTTAAGAAAATATCCATAACAAATAGGAGCAACACAAAGATAATATAGCCGTTCCATCGAGTCCATTTGCTTTGTGATTCTATATACGTATTCATCCCTACCATAATCGACGCAGGGTGTATAGACAAGGTCACACCAATCATAAAAAATATTATGAACGATGTGACCATTGTTAAATATTCGTATGCCATATTAACGATATGCTACGCGCTCAGGCTGCATGTCGTGGAAATGAAGGCGCTCTTTTGCCGTCTTTTCCCACTCTGTACCAGGCTTGCCATAGTTTGCGTATGGATCGATAGACAAACCACCGCGCGGCGTAAACTTGCCCCATACCTCAATGTACTTAGGATCCATCAACTTGATGAGGTCTTTCATGATGATGTTGATGCAGTCCTCGTGAAAGTCCCCATGGTTACGGAAACTAAATAGGTATAATTTTAAAGACTTGGACTCAACCATTTTCTTATCTGGTACATAAGAAATATAGATTGTCGCAAAGTCTGGTTGACCTGTCATAGGGCACAAGCTAGTGAACTCAGGACAGTTAAACTTAACGAAGTAATCGTTGTCTGGGTGCTTGTTATCAAACGCCTCTAACACCTGTGGTGCATAATCAGTAGGGTAATCGGTCTTGTGACCTAACATCGTTACCCCTTGTAACTCTTTTTCAGATCTGCCGGATGCCATAAGAAACCTCTTTCTATAAACGCTATAACTCTATAATTAAGATATATTAAATAATTCATGTAATACTTAATTATAGCATATAAGGAATTACTTATATCAGTACATTTGCTTGTACCATCTTACAATTATTATTTTATCAGAGTCATGACAAATTAATTTATGACTTCTAAAATACGTTACTATTCCTTTATATCTATTTCGATACTCATTAAATGACTACAATAAACCCTACTATGAAAAACTCATAGTAGGGTTTAACAAGTTATAAAGGATAATAAAAAATCGTGTTACTTTCCTGATCATATATTATAGAAGTTTTATTATACAGCAGGTATAGTACATATATATTAACTAATGGTACAAATAAGCCAATAAGCCAAAAAATACTACTATTAGTATCCAGCAAGCGTCTACATATCATAGTAATTACAGTATATGTAAGATAAATATATAAAGCATATCTTAAAATGGGCGTCTCAATAGTATAAGTTACAATAAAATTATACATAATGAACGCAAAAAACACATTAAACATATGCCACTGACGAACAGTACTGCGTCCATAAAACCATAAACTATCTATTAAAATACTTTTATAGATATCAATCCAAAAAGGATAGGCATCTTGTCGACTATAATATAACTTTAAGGTCTTAATTTGCCCATCGGTTAAATCATTTCTATCGCCCCACCACACATCAATAACTTTATTGTCAAAAATAATCCCATTAGTTTCAATAGTATCCTGAGTAGACCATAATTTGGCAATTCCAAATGACCCCAATAGTATCACTCCAATTAGAAAAGGTAAGAATAGCTCAGGGATATCTACGCTCCACAGCACTTTATTTCCCAATATATACTCAGTAGTGCTGCTAAACCTAAAATTAGAACTAGAAATAATAATACTTTTACCAAAAAGTAAAACCATTGCTAAAGAAATCATTATAATGACATTAAGCCAATTAAGAGAAGCCTTTTTATAATAATTCAACCGCATATAATTTGTTATAAAAATAAAAAGAATATAAAGAGTATGCCCTACATAAAATAACATATTATAATATTCTTGATTATATATTCTATCAAAAGGAAGAGTAAGCATAAAAATATTTGCTTCTATGCCCAAGAAAACTAAAATATTTATTGAAAGATAAGTTTGCACATTCATCGTAAGTTCTTTAAACTTCTTTACGTATTGAATTAAGTCTTTTACTTCAATCTTAAATTTAGCAAACTCTAGTTGAGCAAAATTATTCATTTTTTCTCATCCACTTTATTTTTCTTATAAACCTCCTTAAACTCTCGTTCAGGAAGTACACTCCAACCCGCATTTCCATGTAAAATTTCATACTTATGAGTAGGACTTTGTACAGACTTTATCAACCTCATAGTTTTACCATCTCTACCATAATATAAATCCCCCTCCATAGGATGTTGGTTATGATATGCTATCGCAACTAACTCTGCTGCAGAAGCATTATTACTCTGCTTGTTAATTTCATCTCTAGCTGATTTATCTAAAATAGATTTTATTTCCATTCTCGCTCCAATTGATTGATCTATATCAATTATAGTATCTCCATTAGTGAATATTCTAGGCTTAAATTCTTGAACGTCTATTCCTGTATGTAACGTCTTATTCTCTCTCTGTCCCATTACTGGAACTAAAGGAGACTTAATCATAGAAGCCGCATTTGAGAATCCGTCAGTTTCCCCTTTAGTAAATAAACCTTTTTTTCCAACAAGCATAGCAAGATCACGCACAGTAACACTGCCTTTTATAGTTGTTTCACCTCCAACAAAAATTCTATCATCAGAAGACATTCCTTCTATAACTTTTAAGCTAGCTTCACCTATTCCATATCTCAAACCTAATCCAAAATACCCTTCATTATTCGCACCTATTCGTCGCATCTTTTCAGCTTCTTTTTGATATTCACTCCTGCCTACAATCATAAAAGTATCAGCCTGGCTTAATGCCACCTTATAACTTGGATATTTAACAGATTTTACCCAAAATTTTCCATCATTAAATACAACTTTATAATCATCTGCAAGTTTTTGAGGAATATATTTTTCTTCTATTATCCGAGATATAACGTAACTTGGAGCAACATGTCTTAAATCAAGATTATTTAAACTATACTTAACCCTTTCGCCTTGTATCCTTCTCCAAAAAGATGGACTAGCTTTTGTATAAAACTCTGTTGCAGAAATATTACCATTATATTCACCTAACTCATATCTAGATACTTCTCTAGATGATACTGCAGTGGCAGTCGAAGAATCTAACATATATTCATCTGTTATTTTAACAGGAATATCCTGCCCCTCATAAAAAGTAATACCTTTGGGAAGCGTAAGAAGATTATTTTCATTAGAGCTTTTTACAAAACCATCATTTATATAATAATCATGATGGATAATATCATAACTTTCCCCTTTATTATTAATAGCTATATATCTAAACTCTTTTGTTATTGGGTCAATTCCATATAATACTAACCACTCATTCGCTCTTATTTTATCTAAAGTTATCTCTCTGCCATATACTATTACACTTTTACCTTGCTTTAATGCTTCTATTTGGTTCTTGATAGCTTGTAAAGTCTGATATTCATTCCATTTAGTCCCATATTGTGCCTCAGCTGCACCAGTTACAGGTGAATAGCCTAAACTACCATTTACTGCGGCACCTAGTAGAGCACTTAAAGTTTGAGCTACATCAGGTTTTTCTTTAGCAATTTTTTGAATTTCTCCAATTAATGCTTCATTGGTAGCACCAGCATACAAACCACTACCTGGTTTATTCCCTGCCATACGGGAAGATACTTCAGCAACTACACCATGAGCTATCGCTTTTGCAGCTTTACCTTCTTTAGAGGTTGGATTCCAATTATGTAATTGACCAAAGGCTTCTTTTGCAAATAATTTAGATAATTCTTGCCGTTCTTCAATTTTCTTTTTATCAAAGATTTCATCAAGCTTATTCAAGCTATCTTTTGTATCTCGAGACAGTGTTTGCATATTAAAGTTAGCGTCTCGTACTTCTATAGTACCATTTGAAATAGCAGATTTTGTAGTGGAAGAACTAGATTTACTAGAATCTGGTAACAGATTAGGTAATGTGCCTAATGTATTCCACACAGCATCTTTTCCTGCTTTACTAAGGTTCTTAAAATTACCTACGTGATTATAACTCATACCTACATTACGAGACGTATATTCTGCCGTATTTTCAACATCTTTAACATCCAATGATTTAGTGGATAATTTATTTTTATTAGTGTCTGCTGTACTATCTATAACAGCCCCTGTTAATGATGTTGTTTCAGCCGTGTTAATTACAAATCCACCATCACCTGCATATATACCCGCTTGATCAGTAACACTTGCATAATCACTTTTCATTTTACCTTTGCTTGAACTCATAGATACATTACTTAGAGAACCCGCATTTGTAGATACACTAACCCCTTTATTAGAGCTTTCACCTACATATGTCTTTGTATCTTGTAAGCTTTCAATAGAAAGGTTTCCACCTACGTCAGCTGTTACAGATTTACCAATTACCTTGGAACCACTGATATGGGTGTTCTTTCCAGAGGTAATAGCAACAACATCTGAACCTACAACAGTAGTACCAGTATGTGTTGTTACCTTTGTATTACTCTTTTGTTTTGCAGCATTAGCACTTGCATCGAAACCTAGTATACCACCGCCGGCAACACTAATATTAGCCCCAACAGACCAGCCTTTACTCTTAGCATTTTCAAGCTTTTCACTTGTATTTGTTGCCGCTTGTAAAGATACATCATTAGAAGCCACTAATTTCACTGTTTTACCAGAAATGGTTTCACCAATAGATTTAATAATCACATGAAATAAAATTTCTCTCATCGCTATGACTTATCTGTAATATACACGCAGGCCTCAAATGAACGATTAAATAAAAGACGCTATAATTCTGAATCACTCAGTATAAACCACTGAAGATTAGACTATAGCGTCCTTTTAAGCATATATATCTTGTATCTGCATTACATATAAATCAACAAAGCCTAAAAATCATCATATTGACTCATAATGCAATATACATCAAATTGACGTGGCTGCATTGATCCACTTGTTACTTTTGTGACTTCATTCTCCCAATATGGTAATACTTCTTCCCAAAAGACTGACATAGCTAAAGATTGTAATGTTAAATCTCTACCAAATAACTCATCAATATTTTTAAAGATTATCAGAATAGATTTATTTCTATCCCAAAACGCTAAATCTCTCATCCAGTCGGAGAAAGCAGCCCAATTATTAACTAGTGTAGGAAAGTTAAAATAAGCGCCGATATAAAGCCAAAATTCCTCTTTTGTTAATATACTTTTACAATCTAACTCTAAAACAGAATCATAGTTATTATATATGTTATCGACTTCCATAAATCCATCATAAGAGAAATACGTTAATTTATTTATATATTTCATAAAAATCTCCTTTATTTTATGCGAATAAATGTTTTATAGTGATCTGAAGTATAATAGACTGATTCATCAGTACCACGAACAAATCGTTCTGCATCACGTCCACTTGTATCTGGCTTTTTAGGATTTATATCATATTCCTTGTATTTAATTATATTACCCTGTTTATCATATATCGGTAATATACCATCTTTATTCCTATGAACTTGACCTGCATTTAACTCCCCTTTAATATTAGGTGGCTTTCCTTTCCAATCATGATTTTCATATTTTCTTAACATTTCTTGAGCATTACTGGATAGTTTACTTTCACCTTGAACTTTATAAGCTGATTTTCGCCCTATATAACTTTTATATACTCTACCATTTTTTACTAAATTTAAAGCTTTAGTTCCAAATCGTTCTACTAAAACTTCGGGATTCCCCATAAGAATCAAATTACTAACATTTTCAACATTTCTCTCATAGTAATGAGCTAATAGCTCTGCATTTTGATATAAGTCTGGATCATAGCCCTTAGCAATAAGGGCTTTTCTGGCTTGTGCTTCATTAAACTTTGTAAAATCTAACAATATAGAATCTATGAGATTCAAATCCGATTCACTCTTAATATATCCAGGGTTGTAACCTAAAAAGAATCCAGCAACGCCTTTAGGAAAAAATTGATTTGGCTTATCAAAGGAATAACCCTTAAGTTCATATAATTCCTTTTCAGCATTTAAAAACTCTAATCTTTTTACCGGATTATGTTCATCGATAGCATCAGTTAAAATAGAGTCCCTTAATTCATTTCTAATCTTTTCAAATTCAATACGTTGCGCCTCATCTATTTTTCTCCATTTTGCTTCCACTGCAGCCTTTTCAACTGGAGTCTTAGCTTCACGATATTCTTTCATATACTGTATTGCTTGTTCATGAGTCAATAAATTATTCTGTGTAGCAGATAATGAAATACCAGTTCCTAACGAAGAGTGTGAAACTATATTACCTAATATTGCACTAGCAATTTTATATACATCAGAATTATCAACATATTTACCATTAACATCTACTGTACTATTTGGATGAGTAGCTAATTCTTTAGCAATAGCTCCTATCATCACCTCGTTAGCACTAGATACTGTAAATCCTTCTAAACTAGAGCCTCCAGCCATATTAGAGACTACTGCACCAAAACCGCCATGTAAGGCAACTTTATAAATACCGCCATCTTTCCATTTATCAGCTTCTTTTTGGTATCGTTTTTTTAGAGCTTCATCAGTAGTAGTGACTGCTTTTTCCTCATACTTCTGAGCTTGCTTCATTGCAATATCGCCAATTAACTTAAAGCCTTCATCAGATACAGCATTAACGTATTCCATACGTTCTTTTACATCAGTCTTATCAAATATTGGTTTAATACTATTGAGTGCGTGTTCAGTATCTCTGTTAATAGTAGTAAGAGTTTTACCCTCTACTTCTACTAATATAGTATCACTAATAGCAGATTTTGTGGTAGATTGGGCCTCATCTGATACAGGAATAGAAACTACCGGAGATAGCCCCAATGGGTTGATTTTACCGAGAACACCCTTTGCTGTTAATCCAGATGTATTCATAGCTATCCCAGACTTTTTAGCCTTATACGAAGCTTCATTATGAATATCTTCCATAACTAGAGATTTGGTAGATATCTTATTTTTTTCAGGTGTAGCCTTACTAGTTATAGTGGCACCTTTTAATGTTGTCGTATTGCCAACAGCAAGATTCATACCACCACTACCTGCATGAATACCAGATTGCTCTGTAACACTTTTATAAGTACTATCAATATTGCCTTTTACATTAACCCCATTAATCGTAGGTTGAGATATGAAGTTTGCACCAGATATAGATAGGCCCTTACTCTTGGATGTTTCATGATAAATCTGACTGTCTCGTAAGCTTTCTACAGTAAGATTATTACCTACCTTCGCCGTTACACTTTCCCCAGAAATAGTGGAACCGATAAGGTTCGTATCATTTCCACTTGTAATAGATACGTTATTAGAACCTACAACATGTGTACCAATATGAGTAGTAGTATCTTCTATGCCATTTTCTGTTCCTTTATAAGCTGACGCCGACCAGCCTACAAGCCCACCAGTTCTCATACCAATATTAGCAGAGACATTCCAGCCACTAGACTTACTGTTTGTTTCAATACGTTGCGTATTTGAACCTGCCTCTAGATTAATATTATTGGAAGCAGCTAATTGTACATTCTTCCCTTTGATTTGTTCTCCAATCGCGGTAATATTACCTTTAATTGAAGCTGTACTATTAGCATGAATCAAAACAGTTCCATCAGAGTCAATAGTCCCACTAGAATACGTATGACGTTCTAACTTCGACTCAGCTACACTTTTACTAGAACCAATACCTATTTGTACATTAATAGCTCTATCTATGGCTCTATCAGTAGCTTTATCAACCATACCTTTATTTTCTTCCAAATCACTTCGTTTTTTCATTAGCAGTTCTTGCTTAGATTTAAGCTCTGCTAACTTAGTCGTGTCTGTTGCTGGCGTGCTAGCTATATCAGTATTGATACGCTCCAATTGTGAGTCAATAGTTCTCATTTGTCCATTATAGCTTCTATCAACAATTCGCTTTGCTTCGCCAATGGCAGAAAGCAATCTATCGCTCGATTGTTTACCTTCTAATGATTTAAAATGATTATTTTTCCTATTAGATGCACTATGTTGTTTTTTGACAGCACTATCTAATTTTTCAACAACACTGCCACCTAAACTTACCGTTAAACCAGAGGACTTTTGCTCATGACGCTCCTCTTGTTTATACACGTCATCTTTACCATCTAATAGTATATCTTGACCTACAATGATAACACCATCTTTGCCTACCGCATTTGTAGTAGTCAAATGAACTGTATCACCAGCTTGTACCGTAACCTTACCATCAGTAGATCCTAAGGTAGTAGCTTTATGGGTAGTTTCATCGATATAATAGTTATCTTTAGACTGTTTTTTACCAATCATGATACCCATGCCAGCACCCATAATACCAGATTTTTTGACATCTTTAGATGCGGTACTTAGCGTATGCTCTGCTGCTGCATCTGTTATTACATTATGACCTGCTAATACAGATGTTCCTGCAGTACTCACCACATTCGAGGATGTAAGTGTCACATCATTATTAGCACCCACCACTACCGTATGACCACTAACTGTACTCATTAAGGCATGTTTAGATTCATCATTTGTTTTGATCTTAGTCTCCTTTTTATTAAGGAGGCCTTTTTCTTTGTATTTTAACGCAAATGCATCTTTAGATTCACTGTATCCATTTTCAATAGATACGTCATGTTCTCCAATTACTTTTACCGCCCCAGAGTCACTGCTAACGGTCAAATTACGAGCCTTAATATCATTTTGGGCGCCAATAGATACATTTCCACCAGCCTCTATTGTCGTTCCTAGTTCAGTTTGACGATAGGTTCGTAAGTAATTATCGCCATCTTGAGTCATATCTTTTTTAGCAGTAAGAGTATCTGTAGTGCTATTAATATCATGTCCAGCGGTAATAGTGATAGCCCCTTCTTTACCTAATGCTTCAATAGTTGCACCACCTAGGTTTACGTCATTGCCAGCAGATACGATCATAACACCTGTATTACCGGTTACAGCAATACCTGCTGTTTTATGTAAAACATCTTGGTTTGTTAAATGCTCAGTAGAATTGTTAAAGGTAATATCCTCTTTTGCTTGTAATTCTACAGCATCACGACCTACAATTTGACCTTGTTGGTGAATAGTTGTATCCGATTGCAAGCCAACTTTGTCTGCATTAATATGACCGCTATTAATAATATCTTGATTAGATGCAAGAACTACTGTTTTACCCTGAATAACACCTTCATTACGTATACTTTCCTTTGCATTCATAACCAATGTATTAGCACTCATTAAGGTTCCATCATTATGCAACTGTAAGCCATTGCTTTGTTTAAGGTATACCTTAGGATAGATCACCTCAACAGGTTTTCCCTCTACCATAACAACATCTTTTACAAGCCAAATCATATCACTAGTTAAACTAGCGGCTTGTTCTGCTGTCAGCGCTACACCTGGGACAATACCATGTTGTTTGGCGTATGCAATACCAGCATCCATTAAAGCTTTAAATTGACTTTCATCATCTGTATACCCATCAAGGAATCTATACCCTGTTCCAGATACAATCTGATTTCTAACTAAAGTCTGCTCATACAAGCCATCACCTAGTCGTTTTTCAATATTCTCAGGCTTTGTTTTCATCTCTTTATACATATAATCGGATGATAAAAAGGCCTTTTTATTCGTAAATTGTGGATCTGTTTCAACTACATAGTTAGCAGTGCTTTCAGGATGTATTCTATACAAAGATTCTGTAGGCAATGCCAAAATATTAGTTCCTGCAGATGGTTTAGATGCATCATTACTACTATCTTGTGCAAATGGATTTAAGAAGTCTTGTACCTCTTTACGGTGATTAGCCCCTACTTCGCCCTTTGCCTTACTATTTTTGTCTTCTTTCTTAGACACCCCAAGTGACATTGGATTTTCTTTATTCACTTGTGGAGTCATAAATACTTGACCCTTATAACCTCTTCGTCTAGATTTATGTGGCCATCTTCTTTTATAGGTATACGAAGCTTCTGTAGTACCAAATGTAGTAGTCACTTCTTGATTTTCTTTTGCTACTTGATCAATAGCTCCCGTAGTACTTAATATACCACCTACAACCATTTGACTATTTTCATTAGTACCATTTCCGGTGAATGACACATCACCACCAAAGCGCACAACACCTGGTGTACTATTTTTCACCTCTTCTTTAGAGGTCATTGTTTTAGTTCGAATAATAGTATAATTGTCTATTTTTTCATTAGCCACACCAGAAATTTTTTGGTTATGTAATTCAGCCTTTGCATTATGAGCTTTAATTTTATCATTTAATGATGCCAAAATAGGCTTAAATTGTGCATCCCATGCCTCTTGTTCAGGACCTGCTGCTTGAGGACGCTCTGTCGTCATAGATGTAATGCCAAATTCCTTAAAAATAGGGTCATCATAGGCATATGATGGTACTTGTGTACCAATATATTCTGCCGGAATTGGTTCTTCGCCAGCCGCTTGCTCTTCAGGTGTAATTTGTTCTACAGTAACATATTCTGCAGCATCATATATCCGCATCGGAGCAGTATTACCACGATTATGGTTTGCACCATAACCACTATTTAAAGAGCTAAACTCAGACTTTTTAAAAGCCTGACCACGCTCACTATGGTTTTTATCTGTAATCAAGATTTGATCTTCTTGCTCTGTAAGCATAGCATCATTACTTGCACCAGCAAGACCTTTTTCAATTTCAGGACTAACTCGTTTTGCGGTAAAGGAAGAGTTCTTATTTTGATAGTCTTTACTTCGAATGACACCTTTTCCTAACCCCTCAATAGTACCACCAATATTGTGCAAGATATCACGACCATCCAATGTCATAGTACCACCACTATATATAAGAGATTTTTCTCTATTCAAGATAGAATCTGCCTCAATAGTTACATCTTCTCGACCTGCAATAGTACTTCCTTTATGAGCAGATAATTCCTCTTGTACTAACTTAACAGCTTTAAGTTTTTCATCATATACTTGAGATAGTTCTTTGATTCGGTTCAAATATTCATCTTGTTCAGTTTTTGATGTAAAAGCTGTAGTATCTACAGCATAGGCTACTTCAAGCTTATCTTCTGCAGCCTTCATATCTGCCATAGCAGCATCTAATTTGGATTCTAGCGCTACATTCTTACGATTTTCGAGCACCTTAGTTTGTATCGCTACTTTTCCACCATAAATGCGACCATTCTCTATATTATGTACTTCTTTACTATTAATTGTTGTAGTACCACCAGATACAATCACTGCATCAGTATTACGAACAGTACCTGCCTCAATAGACAAGGAACCATTACCGGTCAGAGCGCCTTGAGTATTAGCACCAGCGGCTATTGTATTATTGTTAGTTAAGGTTTCTTCTACCTTAACATGTCCATTTTTAGCGGATGTAATATGCCCTGTATTAGTTAACTCTTTTGTTTCTAAACCCAAGTCTCCACCAGAAGCAATTGTCTTTGTATTCTGTATAGAGTTTGCTTTAGCCACAAGACTTGTATCCGATTGAAGCGTACCATTAACAAATAGATGACCATTAGCATCTACTGAAACAGATTGAGTCCCTGCAACTACTCCATTAAGATTAACACCTACACCAGCTTCGGTGCCAACCATAGTAATATGATTTGCATACATTCCACCAACTGCAGCCACATCTAAGCCAATCGTCGGCTTTGTTTCAGTAGACGACAAATCTAAAGCTGTAGCCTTTAAATTCTTGGCGTCAATATTATTTTGTCCGGTACGAGTATTGAGTTTATTTGCCCAAACGCCAGCGTTTACATCAATAGTTCGTGACAATATAGACACAGAATCAGCACTTTTCCCATCAAGGCCTTTACCTTCAATAGAGACTTTGCCTTGTTCTACACGGTAATTTTGTAAGTTGCCAGTACCATCTAATTCTGGTCTACCTGTAGTTAACACAGCATGCTCCGTATTAAGGAATCCCCCACCATTAACGGTAATGCCGTTAGGGTTAGCAACCACAACGGATGCCTTTTGCCCCGCCACTTCTAAATAACCATTCATAGATGTCGGTGCATCTGATGTAACTTGGTTTACAATAACCTTTGCAGTACCATTCACCATGTTACTATTACCTTGCACATAGCCAGCAAGTTCTGTTTTACTCGTTACATATGAGTTATTTAAAATAGCCCCTTGTTTCTCTACATTAAATTGATCATATTTATTCATAGAGACGCCACCATTAGTAGGGGCCGTCACGTTAACTAGTGGAATCTGATTAGCTGTTTCCTGAACTAACGGTCGTTCAGTAATAACAGCATTATTATCTGGCATAATTGGTGCAGCCAACACCATCGATTGAGATGCTACAAATACACCAAAGGTTAGCCAAGACATTATCTTTCGTCCTAGCGTACGTCGTTCTTGATTTGTTTTACACATACAACTCTCCAATTATATAAATACTAGCTCAACACATGCTAGTTCAACACATATACAGTCATAATTATATTGAGATTAGAATCTGTACCCTACGGTAAATCCGCTATAATACTTTTTCGTATGATATCCTTGCGGTTTATATAAAGGGGTACTAACAAATGCATCAAACAATAAACCGGATGAATAGTTACCTCGTACACCAAGCGCAGTACCTGCAATTGTTTTGCCGACTAGAGCTTCTGTACTTTTACCATATACAGCCCCAACATCAAGACCAAGATATACTTCCGTATTAAGGCGAGGAATAACAGATGATACTTCATTACGCACATACCAACCACTATCGCCCATAAGTGTATATTCGCCATCGAAGCCATAGATACTATATCGGTTACCAATATTTATGGTGTCTACGCTATACAGTCTTTTACCACCTTGAACCCACTGTCCATGGAACGAAGAGGTAAAGGATGCAGGTCGATGACCCATAATAAATGGTTTTCGATAATCTACATCTATAAGCCACATATGATATCTAGATGTAGGACCTCCCATAGCAACAGAAGCCTTATGTTCAGGTTGTGCACCAAGTGCACCTATCCCCCATTGGAATCCCAAACGAGAATACAGCGTAGCATTCCCAATATATTTACGATTAGAAACTCCAAACTCCATTGAAGTCGTACGTAAGGCTTGCACAGGTATTTCCATATCATTAATAAATCGATGATTATGCCGTGTGCTAATAGAAATATCAAATGCACGTTTTTCACGTTGTGTACGCGACCAAACATGATCCCATTTTGCCTTCATAGTAGTGGACTTACCACCGTATGTGAAATCATAAGGATTAGATTGAATGGTTTGATGATATCTTGATTTAGAAAAGCTTAAACTAAACGTATCTTTTCCATGAGGTATTACATAATTGAGACTAGCTGCACGAGTTCCTTTTATACTACCCGCACCGCTAAGGTCACCTGACAACGACATAGTAAAGGTATCATTAGCTCTGAACACTTGGTCAAAAGATGATGTAAAACTACCTTGATATACCCCTGTAGACTCTAGACCACTATTATCGATGCTTATTGATCCATGTACTGGTTTATCTTGTTTGATCGATAGTTCAATAATAGAAGTACCAACAGATGTACCCGGAAGTAACTTCATTGTTACCGATTGAGATGATACACGTTTCATCTGCTCTAGGCCTTGTTCTATATCTCGGATATTAAGGATATCTCCTGGCCGCACAGAAAATGCAGTGTGCCAAGGACCATGAGCTGAAGAAGCACTATAACGAATATCTTCTACTCGACCAGGCATAACCATAAATTGTAAAGTCCCAGCATTTAAATTTTGTTCTGGAATATATACCTGAGAGGTAACATAGCCTTTGTCTAGTAATTTACGTTGAAAGGCATTACGAATATTAGTAATATCTGATACAGTCACATGTTTTTGCTCATGCTTACGAGCAATCTTACTTAGAAACGATAATTCTTTAGGCACACCAACCAACTGTATTTGCTTAATATAAAAAGACGTACCATTCTTATCTGAAGGTACGTCTATAAGTGCCGGCTTACTAACAACGGTCCCTACGCGTTCCGCATCGAGGCGAAGATTACGTTCTCGTTGAGTATCTCGGTCTTGTTGTAATTGCTCTTGTTGAGTCATAGGTATAACAGGATCAGCTGCCTGTACCATTAAAGGCATAGACAAACTATATACACCTAAACTCAGAAGAACTAAGCGTTTTATATTCACAAAACTCTCCTATAAACATACTCTAACAACACCAATCATGATAAATTCATGAAATACATATCATCAGAATAACATAGTTATTTTTTTTTTGTAAAGTATAAAATTATTTTAAATATTACTTAATTAAAAACTATTAAGAATAAGTAAGATGTATCTCTTTTTAAATTGTGTAAAATTTAAGTTTATAATAAAATTTTCATATACATTTGGTAAGATTAATGCATTCAGAAAAATATAACACCTTATGGAGGTTCCTTATGAAATTAAAACAGCTTATTTTATCTAGCATTGCTGTAGGTGCACTAGCTTTCACATTTGGTACAGCACAACCTGCACAAGCAGCCATCGGCATGGAGAATCCAGGTCCAGCAATGAACCTTGAAAAGCCAGCATCTGTTACAACTGCTCATCACATTAATGTAGATGGCAAGGTAGTTGAGCCTATTAACGGTCAGCAAAATGTAATCTATGTAGACGGTCAACCGCTCGTAGCATTGCGCCAAGTATCTGAAGCATTAGGCTATAAAGTAGCTTGGGATGAGCCTACTAAAACAGCATTAGTAGACATGAACATTGCTACACTAGCAATCCAACCAGATTCTGCAGAAGTAGTACGCCATGGCAAATTAAAGATTATTAACCTTGATACTTCTGAATCCTTCTTGCCTGCAGCTCGCAAGGTAGATGGTACTATCTTTGTAAAACCTCAAGTATTCAAATTATTATTGAACGATGTAAAAATTACAAAGGATGAAATCTTCATCGCCCCTCAACGTGCCCAATTAGCATCTACTACAAACACAGAGGTATCTCACAAGAATGAACTTAACACATTCTTACCACCATCTCAAAATGATGTGAAGAAAAAAGAGGAGCCAAAAGCTACAGAAAAACCTCTTATTAAAATCAAAAAATCTGTATCCAAAGAGACTGTAACTACAGACGATCAAACTCCATCTACAAATACATCTGAATACCAACGCGCTAACGGATTAGATCGATAAGTGAAGCAATTAGATTGTTAAATAAATCTATTAAAGATGTAACGCAATCTAGGCAAACAAAAAAGGTCCCATAACGGGACCTTTTCTTTTTATAGTCATAAATGGCTGTTCAAAACTAGAATTTGTAATCTCTACCAAGCACTCTATTAAATTTGGCAAGCCAATAGCTAAGGCTATTTGCTTCAGGGCTATAGTCTGCTGGATCATCATCAGTAACAGTAGTCTCTGGCCAGTCTTTTACTTCTGTTGTAGCAGGGTCTTTAATAACATATGTGCTATTATCTGTATTGTTGTTATTGGATACATATGTAGTATCTGCGCCATAGCGTGTACCGTTAGGGCTCAATGTTGTAGGATTGTAAGTATTATAATCCATAGATGCAGATACTTGTTGTGGTGCTAATGCAGCAACACCTAATGCAAGTACAGATGCAGCTAAAACGATAGATACTTGTTTTGATGCTTTCATAAAAACCTCCGAGAACACTAAAATGTATTTTATCAAAAATTATGATAACGGATATTTATTATAAACTAGATAACTAAGTGCACCATGAAAGAGAGGCAATATCATTTATCTTTCATTTATCACTTTATTTTGATACCTTTAAAAGCATCTTTCACCCCATCCATTTGGCGTTTTACATCATCAAAGGATGCTTTTAAATCCTCAGGAGGCTTAAAGTTATCGAGACCTTTAGCCGAATCAGATGCACGTTTGCTATTTTCGCCAGCTTGTTTCATCCCCTCTTTAATTCGGTCCATATTCTCATCTAGCTCATCAAATGAGTATTCATCATAGATGATAAAATTACTTCCCCCGTGGGACGTAATATTGAGTGGCCCCATGGTAAGCTGACCATTATCGATGCGAAGTGCATCTGTGGAAATGGTCGTAATATTTGTATTCACCTTCACATCACTAAAGGACAAATGGCGCCCCTTATTGTGAAAGCTTCCTGTAATATTCTTAATAGGAATGAGCATATAATGGCCTTCACCAGACCAAAAATTCCCCCATACCTCCATATCGCGAGGCTTACCTTCGCTTTTAAAGTTCAAATTAGCCGATACAGGAACGACGAACTCAGGTGTTTTAAGAGCCTCACTACTATCTAAATCCTTAGCTACTCCTGTAATGGTATAGGCTCTTGTGTCTAAATTATATACACCTTTTGCCTCTAATTTGCCACTGTACACATTAGCATTAACATTTTCAAAGTTTAAAATGCCATCTTGGTATATTACATCACCCACGACGTTTTCAAAGGTAAGCGCAGGAATACGTAAAATAGGCATCGTTACACGGCCTTTAGCCAACGGTCGATTAAAATCACCAGTTACTCGCGTCAGCAAGGTCATAGCATCGTGAATATTATCGCCAAAACCAAGTGATGATGGGTCTACGCCTTTCACATCAAACTGTAAATCTAGCTGAGGCATGCGATGCTTTAACACTTCCTTTAAATCAACGCGTCCTTTTAGTGTCATTCCATCACCAATAGCAGTACCTCCAAATTTACCAGTTTCCATATCAACGCGAATAGCGCGCTTACTATCAAGATGGATTTTAGCCTCTACATTCTTCATCACATAGTGACGATTTTTCTGAAAGATTTCTAGCTGATTATTTCTAAGTGTAATGGTAAGATCCAAATGTTGGCCTTCCCAATTAAAATTACGAACCTTCTTAGCTAATTCCTCTTGCCGATCTTGAGTAGTTTTTTTAGGCGGCTTAGGGCGGGGTTCCACCTCATCGAGAGGCTTATTCACATCAGGCGAAGCCGGCACAAAATCGAGCCGGTTGTTATCATCTAGATCGACTACGATTGTAGCATCATTAAGCTCAATTCCATTGATAGCGGAAGCCTTAAAGTTACGAGTGACTACGTCCCACATATTGACGCGAATTTTACCACTTGGAACGGTGAGCAATTCACGACCTTCTGGATCCTTCCACACCAAATCGGTAAAGGATAATGTTCCCCACGGTGTTGCGGTTAAACTCTCTACTGTTACAGAACCACGCATCATCGTTTGTCGAGCCATAACCTCATTGAAGATAACGCCCATTCCGCGACTCGCTATCGTAGCGAGCACAAAGAAAATAATCGCTCCAATGGCAAGAAAAGCAACAATGCCTTTTAGGCCTTTCTTATATAATTGTTTATATTTTGTCCAATAGGAACACACGTAATGTTTCATAGAGCTATTATATCACGTTGAGGTTGTGAGTTTGATTTTGATTGGCTCCGTTATATTGTACATTTTAAAACTCTATAAAGTTAAACGTTTTAATATCATTCGAGTTCATATTCAGGCAAAGGAGATATCACACTGGTGGAATCCATAGTCTCACCTTTCATTTGCACATCGATAAGCAAGTTAATCAAATCATCTCGACTAATATTTTTCTTAGTACGATTAGCAATGATAGTGTGAATAAATAAATTCTTATCATTTCTTGTTATATAAGATATTTCCATTGCATTAAAAGCAGGATACTGAATATCCAGTAGTATTCCTGGCGTATTGTTATGCCATACAGTATAGATATTTACTTTCCCATCTTTTCCAATGCTACTATGAAGGATCTGCTTGGCTAATGTAGCTGTTAAAAGCTTATTTTTAGAAGCTCCTTCTTTGATTGGATTAACTAATAATAGATGTGCTAGCCCATCTGTTTCATAAGCTTTAAAAAGTCCACCGTCTTCAGCTACATTCTTTTTTATAGTCGTTCCTTCAATTCGACGATATGTAAAATCTCCCAATGTTTCTACTGTATTAGGAATCGTAATCTCCGGTTTCTCCATAATGGAAGGAATTGTATAATTTGCTAACAAACCTAAATTATGTTTGTAATTAGCCTTCTTATTAGTGTCTACAATACCAATATGGTACATATAGTTCGGATTATTTTTATAGGAAAAATTAATCGTACTAATTGTATTTTTACCAAGTTTGCCATTCGAGGTTGCTACATCCCACGTACCATTTTCAATACCGGGATATGTAAACTTCCCACCATCGACAAAAGTATTGTTAGCACCTGGATTGTGTTTTGCGAAAGCAGCTTTCATATCCTCTACGGTAAGTTCAGCATAACTTTTACCAGATTCAGCCCAAACATTTGTATCCTTTACAGGCTCAACCTCAATACCAATCATACCAAGATTAGACATAGCATATTGTTTATAGCCTTTACCCCGAGGCACCGCTATACTCTTATTAGATGTAGTTGGTAAGGTAAATTGAATAGAACGATTTTCTCCAGATAGCACATAAATAGAGGAACTATAGTTATGTGCTTTATAATCAATAATACCTTTATCCAAGATATTTGCCTTTACTCTATTTTGAGGCTCTACAGTCACATCTGAGGTCATTTTCTTATCAAATAAAGATGACAGTTTTTTTGTCAACCTATCTACTTTAGTTTGATCTACGATGTTATCACTATATACTACTGCAGGCATTTTAGGATTTGCCCCTGGAATCGATACATCTACACCATGTGCCGTAAAAACTGCAGTAGAACTAATAACTGCTGCCATTATTGCCATTCTAATATTCATAATACGCTCCGATACTTTCTCTGTTACACATTTACAAGTTGCCATTAACAAATGCTTCGTACATGTATATAGTTTACTATTTTATAAAAAAGGCAGCAAATTTATAAACTAAAAGTGCACTCACAAAGGTGAGTGCACTTTATGCGTTATAAAAACAAATATTATGCTTTTACTTGTTTACCGTATTTTACGAGGCTTTCAGCTTCGATTTCAGCTTGTGTACGATAATCTTGAGGAATATTGGACAAGCGAATCCAGCTGCGTACAGCTTCTACTAATACGATAAGGATCATGAGGAACATAGCAGCACTGAATGCCACTAGAATCCATTTACCAGCTGGGATATAGCTGTTAAATACGTTTTCAAAGTCCGCAGCGATAGCAACGATAGCCATAAGGATACAAGGAATACCTGTTACCCATGCATAACGTTTACGGCCAAGTCGCATGATAACTGTAGTACCTACGGCCAATGTCATGGTACCTAGTAATTGGTTAGATACGCCGAATAGAGGCCAGATAATACCGATGTTACCTTGTAGAACTAGGTAGCCCCACAAAATACAAATTAAAGCTGCACAACCATAAACGCCAGGAGCCCAATGTTGGTCGTTGAATTTAGGATGGAAATGACCTAATAATTCTTGAAGTAAGTAACGACCTACGCGAGTACCAGCATCGATCAAAGTCATGATGAACAATGCTTCGAACATGATACAGAAGTGATACCAGTACCCCAGCAAGTGATCCATGTTAGGCAATCTAGAGAAGATATGAGCCATACCTACTGCAAGGGATACGGCGCCACCAGGACGGTGCATCAAATCTTCGCCAACCATCGCAGACAAAGCTGGTAATTCATGAACTTGAAGGCCTAATGCTTTGAAGGATTCAACAGTGGAGTTAATTGCGAAGTAATCATCTGGATGCAATGCAGTTGCGGCAATCAACGCCATCATAGCGATAAAGCCTTCTGTTAACATTGCACCATAACCGATAGGTAAAATTTCTTTTTCATTAGTAAGCATTTTAGGTGTTGTACCTGTTGCGATAACAGTATGGAAACCAGATAACGCACCACATGCGATAGTAATGAAGATGTAAGGGAATACAGAACCTTTCAATACAGGACCGCCACCCCAGATGTAAGGAGTTACAGCTGGCATTTGAATTTCAGGCATTACGATGATAATACCGAGAGCCAATGCGCCGATTGTACCGATTTTAAGGTATGTGGACAAATAGTCACGAGGAGCAAGCAATAACCATACTGGCAATGCTGCTGCAAAGAAACCATATACTGCAAGCATGATTTCGATGGTTTGCAAGTCATATGTAAACCAAGAAGCATATTCGCTAGCTGCTACGTTTGGACCGTAGATAATAGCTGCGAAGATCAACGCTACACCGATAACAGTGGCTTCTTGAATTTTACCAGGACGCAACCATTTCAAATAAATACCAATGAAAATAGCGATTGGAATTGTAGCAAATACGGAGAAGAACCCCCATGGGGAGTTATGCAATGCGTTAGCTACTACTACGGCCATACCAGCAAGGGTGATAATCAATAGGAACAATGTAGCAAGCATAGCACCGAAACCAGCGAACTTACTGATTTCTTCCCGTGCAATATCCGCAATAGATTTACCATCATAGCGAACGGATGCGAACAAGATAACCATGTCATGTACAGCGCCGGCTAATACGGAACCGATAAGGATCCATAATGCACCAGGTAAATACCCGAACTGGGCTGCGATAACAGGACCTACAAGAGGGCCTGCACCTGCAATCGCTGCAAAGTGATGACCAAATGTTACCCATTTGTTTGTGGGCACGTAATCGTGACCATCATTGTGGACCATAGCTGGCGTTGGACGATATTCATCCAATGTTAATACTTTCGCCGCTATGAAAGCCCCATAAAGGCGGTACGCTAAAATTAGAATACACGCGGAGGCTATAACTAAGTAAATACCATTCATAACCATATAAACACCTCCAATTGTCTTGTGTGACATGGTGTTATATAAAAATATCTGATAAATCTTTTGCACATCCATGCCACATTGGCTCTCAAAACTTTTAGTACTTACAATAATTATTGTATATCTAAACATAGATGTGTCAATTATCAATTTCTCATTTTGAATGTACATTATGAGTTAAAGACATAAACAAAAAGCATTCTCCGTTACTCAGTGAATGCTTTTATCGTTTTATTTTGATAGTAATTATCTATTGTCTTACTACAATACCTGCTTTGTGAAGGGCTTTTTTGATATCTTTTATAGTTAAAACTTTGTTATGTAACAACGCACCTACAAGAGCTCCCGTTACATTTGTCTTTGTAAATAAATCCACAAAATGCTGTATATTTCCAGCACCACCAAAGGCGGTTACAGGTACATCCACAACCTCTGCTAGGGCTTGATATAATTCAATATCAAAGCCAAGCCCCGTGCCATGTCTATCGATACTCGTTACCAATAACTCACCTGCACCACGGTCTACTGCTTCTTTTGCCCATTCTAGAGCATTTTTACATTGTGCCCCCGGATCATTCGATGTGCCATGTCCATAAGCATACCACATTTTTTCAAAGGGATTATATTTTACATCTAAACACACTACAATACCTTGATTGCCAAATTTCTTTGCGCCTTCTGTGATAAGGGATGGATTAGATAGTGCCGCCGTATTGATAGAAACCTTATCGGCACCAGCTTTCATAAGTTGCGTCATATCCTCAACGGACGTAATGCCACCGCCTACAGTAAGTGGCATAAACACCTTATCAGATGCATTGAGCACTATATCAGTGAAAGTCTTACGGCCTTCAGTTGTAGCAGTTATATCTAATAATACAAGTTCGTCTGCACCTTGTATTTCATAGCGTTCTGCACATTCTACAGGGTCGCCAGCATCCACCATATCGCGGAATTGAACGCCATTCTGGACACGACCATTTGCCACACTGAGGCAAGGGATAATACGTTTCGCTAACATAAGATGACCCTCCTATTTTTTCGCCGCTGCATAGGCTTCTGTAATATTGCCAAATGTACGCAATAGGTTTAAACCTACAACACCACTTTTTTCAGGATGGAATTGCATTCCATATACTCTACCACGCTCTACAACACCTGGTACATCGATACCATAGTTAGCAGTAGATGTAATAAACTCAGGGTCAGTATCTACATAGTAGGAATGAACGAAATAGGTATATTGATCGTCTACATTGCTGAAAGCACTGTCTGGATGGTGCACTGTATTTTTGTTCCAACCCATGTGAGGTACACTGACGCCAAGGTCACGAGGGATTTCCTTTACCTTGCCTGGAATAAGGCCTAAGCCTGGTGTTGGACCATATTCTTCGGACTCTTCAAATAATAACTGCATACCCAAGCAAATACCTAATAATGGTATTTCTCGTTTTACCACTTCATGAATGACATCAACGAGACCACGTTCCTTAAGAACGGATACTGCCGACGCATAGGCACCTACACCTGGCAAGAGAACACCATCAGCATTTAATATAATCTCAGGATCTGCTGTTAGCACCGCATCAAGTCCGATGTAGGCCAACGCTTTCTGGACATTAAATGTATTGCCCGCATCATAATCTATAATGGCAATCATAATATACTCCTTTCAACAGCCTTAATGAGCCCTAGTCATCACTAGGGCTCATTATTCACGTTGTTTTCGTTATATATATTCTCTAAACAGGATAAAAAATCCTGCCATTCAATTGGGTAAAAGCTAAACTCTATTCTATAGAGTGAAACTTGATATCATAAGGCGCGAATTATTAGTATATATGATATATCCCATATTGATTAATTCATGAATTCTTTTAATATACCGCGCATAACAGCTCCATCTTGAGCCATTGGAATGGTAAGTCTCAACCAACCTTCCCGTTGTCCACGGCGCACTTGATAGCCTTCTTTTAGCCAAGCATCGGCTAAGCCTTCCGCATCAGGTACAGTAAAGAAAATAAAGTTCGCTTCACTCTTATAGTAGTGAATGTTTAATTCATCAAATAGACTCTCCCATTTTGCCCGTTCCTCTGCATTTTGAGAAACTGTTCTTCTTAGGAATGCTTGATCCTCAAAAGCAGCTTCTGCAGCCACTTGGGACAAGGTATTGAGATTATACGGCAAGCGGATAGTTTGCATGTAATTAGCCAACTCTACAGGTGTCATCATATATCCTACGCGATAATTAGCAAGGCCATATGCCTTGGAGAAGGTACGCATGATAGCTACATTAGGGAACTCATCTAAAAGCGCTCGTGCTGTAGGAACTGCTACAGCGGTAACAAAATCACTATATGCCTCATCGATGATGACCAATGTTTCCTTAGGTACAGCAGCTACGAATTTACGAATATCTTCAACAGACTCATAGGTTCCTGTTGGATTGTTAGGATTACAAATCCACACGAGGCGTGTTGTTTCATCCACTGCTTTCACAAGGGCAGAGAAATCATAATGACCTGTTTCAAAATCGGCCTCAACCTCGCGAATTTCAGCACCTTCCACAAGGCCATTCAATGCATATTCTGAGAAAGCTGGCACGCTTACCACGATGGAGTCGCCGGCGCTTATCAATGTTTTATTAACCATAGCAATGACCTCATCGAGACCTACACCAATAACGAGTTGTTCTGGTTGTACCTTCCAATACTCTGCTAATTTTAGGCGCAAATCGGTAGCATTCCCATCAGGATAATAGTTAGCATCATTATGGGTTACATAGCTAAGGATAGCCTCACGCACCAATGGAGAGGTCCCATATGGGTTTTCGTTGGCTGACAAACGCACCAAGCGTTCCACACCGAGGCGTTCCTTTACCGCTGCAGCAGGTTCCTCAGGTATATAGGGTTTCAATGTGCGAATTATCTCTTTCATAAGCTATCCTTTCTAACTATTTTCTTAACTCATATGAACCTATGTAATCTCACAATACGGTGTTCATTATAAATTCGTAATTTCTGGGCGATCTGTAGTCTTACTTACTACGCCTTCACGACTAGCAAGCTCTGCCTCGATGGCTTCGTAAGGAATATTTTTCTCTGCTAGTAATACTAGCAAGTGATACAATACATCAGCCGTTTCGTATATCAATTCTTGAGGGTCCTCGTTCTTTGCAGCGATAACAACTTCAGTAGCCTCTTCGCCTACCTTTTTCAAGATTTTATCGAGCCCTTTATCAAATAAGTAATTTGTATAAGAACCTTCCTTTGGCTGTGCCTTGCGGTTCTTGATAATTTCGTATAATTCGTTCAATGTTTGCTGTGCCATATATAACTCCGTTATGTCTCTAATATATACATACTCTTTTGTCTAATCTATTGTGGTTAACCTATTGATTACCATTATGCGTTTCTTATTAAGCACTAAGCCTCTACATCATTAAAGAAACAGCTTATACGCCCCGTGTGACACGCAGGGCCTTCCGGCTTAACTTGAATGAGCAAGGTATCGCCGTCACAATCGAGGGCCATACTCACCACGTGTTGCACATTGCCGCTCGTACCGCCCTTGTGCCACAGCTCCTGACGAGAGCGCGACCAGAACCACGTTTCCTTTGTCTCTAGTGTTTTGTGAAAGCTTTCTTCGTTCATCCACGCCACCATGAGCACATCTTTTGTATCTGCATCTTGTACAACCGTTGGCAATAAGCCATTTCCCTTTTCAAAATCAGGTTTCATATATTAATCCTTTATGAAAATAATCGTTTTAAAACTCAGTGTTTTATTAGTATCGTTACCATAGCCTTTTATGTACTGTCTTCAATTACCTTTAAATACTGTAATTATTTAAAAACGTATGTATGAAAGCTACTTTCTATCGTACAGTAATGCCTTGAGCTCGTAATTCATCTTTGAGTTCTGGAATTTTAATCTCCCCAAAGTGGAAGATTGATGCCGCTAAGGCACCTGTCACGCCTGTTTCTTCAAAGAGATCTATAAAATCTTGCACAGTACCTGCACCACTAGAGGCGATAATAGGCACATCTACAACGTCTTCAATTGCCTTATATAGTTCAATATCAAAACCAGATTTTGTACCGTCCTTGTCCATACTCGTTACGAGCAGTTCTCCAGCCCCACGAGATACAGCCTCCTTGGCCCAATCAAGAGCCTTCCACTCGGTACGGTTACGACCACCGTGAGTATAGGCATACCATTCACCAGTTTCTTCGTCTGTTTTTACATCGATGGCTACTACCATGCATTGATTGCCAAACTTTTGAGCCCCTTCTGAAATGAGTTCAGGATTAGCAAGGGCTGCAGAGTTCAAGGATACCTTGTCGGCACCAGCTTTCAATAAAGCCGTCATATCATCGATACTCTTAATACCGCCACCAACGGTGAGAGGCATAAATACTTGGGATGAAATCTCTTGTACCACATCGCGCATGGTAGTCCGTGCATCAACAGTGGCCGTAATATCTAAGAATACTAATTCGTCAGCCTGTTGCTGTTCATAGGACGCCGCAATATCTACAGGACTGCCTACATCTACGAGATTAACAAAGTTAACCCCTTTTTTAACGCGCCCATCGTCTACATCCAGGCACGGAATGATCCGTTTCGCTAACATAAATCTCCTCTCCATTGAGTATTACTCAATATATTTCCGTCCATCATGCTAAACAATATAGTATAAAGCGAACACAATACTGTCGTTTCTATAATTATCGTTGGTTATACGCAGCGATTTCCTCTAATGTAATCGTTCCTTCATATAGCGCTTTACCGACGATACTATCCATGACGCCTTTTGCTTCAAGGGATTTAATATCTTCTAAATTACGAACACCACCAGAAGCGACGATGCGAGCTGTAGGGAATGTTTTTTGCAAATCGCCGAGCAAGTCTTCGTTAGCCCCCTGCATGGTACCGTCGCGGTCCACATCGGTAACGATGAAGTACTTTGCCCCGCCTTCAATCATGGCGCCGATTAAATCGGTCATAGGCACATCGGATTGATCGAGCCAACCTTCAGCAGCGACCTTACCATTTTTACCGTCTACACCGATAACGATGCGCTCTGCACCATATTCAGCGATAACCTGTTTCGTAAGTTCAGGGTTTTTAAGGGCCACAGAACCTAGGATAACTCTGTCTACGCCTAAGCCTAAATAGAGATCAACAGCCGATTTATCTCGGATGCCGCCGCCGATTTCAAGGATGCCTGTGAAAGCCTGACGCACTGCTTTTACAATATCTACGTTAACAGGCTTCCCAGCCTTAGCACCGTCTAAATCGACGAGGTGGAGTGCGCCTACCTTGGCATCTTCATATTGTTTTGCTTGGGCCACTGGATCTGGATTGATAACCGTTTCCTGCGCGAAGTCACCTTTATAGAGGCGAACGCTGCGACCATCTTGTAAATCTATAGCTGGAAAAATCATAGGTTCTCCTTTATTAAATGACTGTATTAAATAACACCCTTTGTAGAGTTTACCCCTTGAATATCTGGGTTAATCGTAACAGCCTTGCGCAATGCACGACCTGTAGCCTTAAACATGCTTTCAATAATGTGGTGCGTATTGCGACCATATAAATTGCGCACATGTAAATTCATAGCGCCGCTCATCGCTAACGCTTGGAAGAAATCCTCCACTAACTCTGTTTCAAAGTTGCCCCCAAGAACTGGAGTACTCCATTCGCCTTGGAACACGAGGTACGGACGGCCGCTCAAGTCGATTACAACTTGTGTTAGCGCTTCGTCCATAGGAACCCACGCATCACCGTAACGCTCGATGCCGGCCTTATCGCCAAGGGCTTTCACCAAAGCTTGACCTAACGCCAATCCAATGTCCTCAACGGTGTGGTGAGCATCTACGTATGTATCGCCCTTTGCCTCAACTACAAGGCCAAAGCGACCATGTTTCGCCAGCAGCGTCAACATGTGGTCAAAAAATCCAATTCCTGTGGAGATGGTGCTCGTTTGCACCCCATCAAGGGTAAGTTCTACTGTAATATCTGTTTCTTGCGTGGTGCGTTGCACCGTACCTGTGCGTATCATAACGACCTCTGTGCTCCAAATCTATTGTTACAATCTATATTTCTAATTACTATTTCAATCTATGTTTAAATCAGTATTTAAATATAGACTCCAAATATATGAACTAATCTATTTATATACACTATTTTTCAAAGCGTACTTCGATGGCACGAGCATGTGCTTCAAGGCCTTCTGTACGAGCTAATGTAGTAATGTGTGTTGCTACTTCTTCTAATCGTTCTTTTGTAAATTGTGTAAAGGATGTACGTTTTACGAAGTCATATACACCAAGTGGAGAGGAGAATCGTGCTGTGCCACTTGTAGGCAATACGTGATTTGTACCGCCTACATAATCACCCAATGGCTCAGATGCATAGGCACCGAGGAATACAGAGCCTGCATTTTGAACGAGGCTCATATAGTTCATTGGATCTGGTAACTGGATTTCTAAATGCTCTGGCGCTACTTCGTTCATGACTGTAAACATGTCTTCAACACTGTCCATAACGGCAATATAACTGTTATTCTCAATAGCAGGACGAGCGATGCTTTCACGAGGCAACAATTTCAATTGACGTTCTACCTCATCGGATACAGCATTTGCTAGGCTTTCACTAGTAGTAACCATAATAGCGCGCGCCCGAGGATCATGTTCCGCTTGGGACAAAAGATCTGCGGCGAGGTGAACTGGATTTGCACTATCGTCAGCAATAACGCCGATTTCACTAGGGCCTGCAATCATGTCGATATCAACTTGACCAAATACTTGGCGTTTTGCAGTGGCTACGTAAATATTGCCAGGGCCTACGATTTTATCAACCTTTGGAATGCTTTCAGTACCATATGCAAGAGCCGCCACACCTTGAGCACCACCTACTTGGTATACTGCATCAACGCCAGCAAGCTTGGCTGCACCCAATACAGCAGGATTGATGCCGTCCTTTTGAGGAGGTGTAACCATAACGATTTCTTTAACGCCTGCAATTTTAGCTGGCAACGCAGTCATGATAATAGTAGAAGGATATGCTGCTGTACCGCCAGGAACGTAAAGGCCAACCCGAGCCAATGGGATCACCTTTTGACCACGGATGATGCCCGGTGTATCCATGTCTACAAAGCCTTGCTCAATTTCACGGCTGTGAAACTCAGTGATATTAGCCTTCGCCTTTAATAAGGCTGCTTTCAAATCATCGGATAAGGACTCATAAGCGGCGTCGATTTCCTCTTGAGGCACCTTGAAGTCTTCAATAGACACACCATCGAATTTTTCAGAATAGGCCTTTAATGCCGCATCACCATTAGCGCGAACGTCAGCGATGATATCGTACACGCGGCGTTCAACTTCCATATCTGTAGTTTGTTGAGTATAATTTCGCACGATACTGAGCATCGTATCTAATGATTCTTTATAAATTTTCATCAAATGTCCTTCTTCCTATATGCGATTCGCACTATTAGTTCTATCTCTTATTTATTAATGGCTTCTGAAAGCTGATCTATAAGTTTAAAAATGGTATTTCTCTTTTGTTTTAGTGCTAATGGATTAGCTACTAAGCGAGTAGAAATTTTTTGTAACCAGTCAAAGATTTCTAAGTTGTTTTCACGCAATGTTGTGCCCGTTTCTGTAATATCTACAATGGCATCCGCTAGACCTACGAGAGGTGCTAACTCAACGGATCCTTCAATTTTGATGATTTCCACATCTTGCGCTCCAAAGTACTGTTTCGTAATGGTCGGATATTTCGTACCAATACGTTGGCGGCGCCCTTCTTTAGGATCATATCCAGCCAGAGAGGCCAAGATAAATTGACATTTACCAGTTTGTAGATCAAGCATTTCATAGCTCGTATCATCTTGTTCATCTAGTACATCACTACCAACAATACCGAGGTCTACTACACCATTTTTCAAATATGTTGTTACATCAGGGCCTTTAGCGAGTATTACTTCAATGGCATCACCTAATGGAATGATAAGCTTACGCGCCTTGTTTCGTAACGGCTCACAATCGATACCACAAGCTTCTAAGAGAGGAATAAAATCCTTCTCGACACGGCCCTTTGTAAGAGCAATACGTAATTTACCATTATCTTGATTGTTACTTTCACCATTCAAGGTAACCTCTGTCAACACATCGATGTTAAAAGCCATCCCAACGGCCGGCATCGGCGTGCCATCAAAGCTAGATAACAAGCCATCATAACGGCCGCCGCTGACGATGTATTGAGATACGCCATCCACGTAGCCTCTAAAGGTGAGGCCTGTGTAATAGGATTGAAGCGGTTCTGTAGACACGTCGATACGAACCTGCTGACCTGTTTGCGCCACTTGGTTGGCCATATCTACGAGATTGTCTAAAATGCGTTGCGCACTGGCCGGCAAGATGATTTGGTTGAGCTCATCCTTAATATCTCGGACCGTGCCGAACAAGCGAGGCCATACAGTTAAGAATGGATATAACGCACTATTTTTAAAATCGGAAATCAACTCGTTGTAACGAGGTAAATATTTAGTAAACAAAGCATCAAGGAGCTCAGATTTTTCTTCATCACTAAGGCCAAGCGCATCGGTAATAGCACGAGAGAAACGAGCATCCCCAATTTCTAATAGCAAATTATTACCAAGTTGTGTTTCGTTTACCTCTTTAATGATGGCAAAGCATTCTTGCTCGGCTTCAATCCCTTCATAACCTATCATCTCGATGCCACCTTGTGTTACTTGGTTTACATCGCCGCGGTGCTTTTTATTCTTCATGAACACATCGCCTAAATAGTAGAACGTGCGAGGTAATTCAATATTTGTGGTAGCCAAAAAACGACCGATTGGCATGGTTAAATCAGGACGAATTACGACGGACGCGTCCGAACTATCCATGAACTCGTACATATGCTGACCGCGCCCCATTGCATAGCCATTAAATACATCCTTGTACTCCACAAGAGGTGTAGAGATCTTTGTGTATTGGCGGCTACGACATAGACCGAGCACATATTGGCTCACATCATCCTTGCGCTCCGCTACGGCCCCTATATCATCACGGAACCCCGTAGGTAATTGCTGCTGTACCATCGTAAACATCCTTTCTATTATTTGATCTATATCATTTCTCATGTTTTTGAATGCTATATGTCATCTGCATTAACCATTTAAGTTATATGACGGTTTAAGTCATCTAGCTATTCAATTTGTTATGAGAAAAAATTTACCTATATCGATACTTTTCTATTTTATCGCTTTATCTTGTTAAAGTATGAAATTATAATATAACGGTTCTATAGAATTGTCAATAGAACCGTTAGTATTACTCAAATTTAATTATGGGTCATTATAGGTAATAAACCTAGTTGTTGAAGTATTTATACCGTTTATTTTATCATATTAACACAGTTTAAAGTATAGCATAAAGAATTTCCCTGTTAATAAAGTGTAGTTTTCCTTATTAATAACTAAAGGGGCACCTCCTTCGAGGTGCCCCTTTGCTATGGTTTCTTAAAGAATTCCATATCATTAGTCTAATATAGTAAAACAATATATATTTTCTATTTAAAAAAGGACTTTTCTAAACGCATAAGCAAACACGATAATCCCCCATAATGCAGAAATCGCTGCAATAAGGCCCTCTTTAAAATATATACTATCTCTTTTTTGACAAAACCCCGTGAGTATTGTAAAAAAGAAGAAAATCAACCAAATACTGCCATAATCTACTATAAATTTATAATCTTTATCCATTAAAAATTTAAGATTTAATACCACTAAACTTATAATAGAGATTATAGATAAATACTTTGTTAGGCTACCAAAAATTCTATGTTTTTTCATATATTCATATTTTTCATCAAATGAACATTTACGGATCTCAATTTTATATAACCCTATAGATAATGATATAGATATAAAAACAAAAAAATATCCTAATATTCCAAGTTTACTCATTTTCTCCCCGTTTTCCAGAGTTTTAAGGATTAATTTTGACTTTGTAACGATAGATATATAGACTTATCAACTTCATCTAAGTCTTCAATCTTATACTTCGTTTTACTTGCATCAAAATGATAATATTTCTTTACATGATCTAATAAAGCTTTGGACTCTTGGTTTTGTTTGGAGAAGAATAGAATACAATTCATATTATTATCAAAGACAATCATATTATCCTTACATAATAAGTATAGATACGAGCTGCCAGCCTTATCTTTCTCTACAAAGGCATCAAAGAAATAAGGAAATTTAGAGTTAGAGAAACTAGTATCAGATACAATAAATTGGCTACCCAATTTGCTAATATGAATTTCATTCTTAGGCCCAAATTCTAAAGCTACACTGCGCCCAACTAGCTCATTAGATGATGGTTCATGATAAAACATATAAGCTATAAAAGCTGTTATTAGAGTTATGAGAATAATGATCCCAAGCAAAAACTTTCTCATGAATCTAGCCCCAAATTTTTTCTATATCAGCTATGCTATGTGCATCAGAGCCAAGTACAAATGGCACCCCGATGATAGCAGCCATACCTTGAATAAAGCGGCTTGGATACATTTCACGGCAATCTGGTTTGAAGAAGCCACTCATGTTGTAGTCTAGTTCGCGCCCTTGTACGCGCATGATATGCAAGATATCGCTCACTACCTGCGCATTGCGGCGATCCAAGTGACGCTCAAAGCCAAAGTGGTGTTGGTATTTTTTAATCAAATCAAAGTGACCAATGCGTTTTGGTGTATATTCACCAAGGTCAGCTCGCACGGCTTGGCGCACGGTTGAGTAATATTTATAATACAACTCATATTGCTTTTCAATCCACGGACCAAAACCCTTTTTAAATTCTTCAGGGCTATAGTCTAAGCAGTAATAGGCATTATTCACGCCTTCCATGAAGTGAACGGACAAAATATTATCGTCCGTCAATGGACCATAGCGATCGAGGAACTCTTGAATATCCGTCTCAAAGCCTGGAATGTAATCCACTTCAAAGCCGAGAGAGATATCAATATGTGTGCCATAGGCACGTTGTAATTGACGGCCTAGTTCTAAGTAGGTATCTACTTGGTTCAATTTCAAAGATGCTGTATCATAGGCCTTTTGGTCACCACCGTATTCAACGGCAAAAGCCTTTGGCAATGGCGCATGTTCTGTAAGGCATACTTTCTCAATGCGCAACTCGATGGCTTTTTCAATCATCATTGCAGTTCGGTCCCCACTACCATGTGGGCACAGTTCTGTATGCACATGACCATCTACAAGACGGCTACGATACTTACTGTATCCAACGAACTGCCGTTCATCTTTCATGTTCATTCAATCACCCTATTCACCCTAACCCATGGTGAACCCTTATCTATCATCTGTACATTTAGTCTGTAATTTAATATCTATGTTTTATTATATCAATAATGCGTATGTTTCGGTATCCTGATATTTACCATGTTTGAAACCAACTTGAGGGGTCAGTCCACAGTAGGTAAATCCAAAACGCTCATGTAGCGCAGTACTTGCCGCATTTCCTGCCGTAATAACAGACACCACCGTATGTAATGTTTCCGTTTCTTTAGCATGCTCTAATATATGGGCCATCAATTTAGACGCCACACCTTTACCGCGATACTCTTGATGGATGTAGATAGATAATTCGACGGTACTTTTGAACGCATCCTTTGTTCTATACGGTGAAAGCGATGCATAGCCTACCACAACATCGTCCATAATCCCTACAAAAATGCAGTGCTCAGATATTTGATGAGCCTCATACCACTCCTGCCACTCTGGCAATGTACGAGGTTCAAGATCAAGGGTTGCTACGCCGTTTACAACCTCGTAATTATAAATATCTAAACAAGATGAGATGTCATCAATTCTAGCACGACGAATTTTAAAATTATTCATAGTAACTCTTCTTTCATAGATTACTGAATAGAACTCAATATGGATTTCTTTAACTTAAAATGCTCTGTTTTACCTACTTTTTGGACTTTAAGATATTCCCGTGGTATATGTTTAATACGTTCATATACGGTCTTTTTACTCTTACCTAAATTTTTCCATAACTCTTCTCGAGTGATTCCTGGTCCAATCATAAATAGCGATGTCTGTAATAAGATGTAATATATGTCTTGAACCAGTTCATCTGTAATTCCTTGGTTAATAAAAAACTGATCTAATTGATCACAGGCATTACGTAATCTTTCTAACCGTGTATTAAGCAATTCACTTAAATTATCAACGGTATCAACTAAAAAAGTTAAAAATTGGATGACAAAAGGAGTTAAATCTCCTCCATTGCGCTCTGACGTAGTATTAATAAAGCTTTTATAATATTTAGAACGATTAGCCTTTATTAAAGCGGATAAACGCAAGGCTACCAACGGATGAAAATCCTTTGACAAATACGAGGAAGAAATATATCTATTCACACGGCCATTACCATCATAAAAAGGATGAATATAACCAAACATATAATGAAATACCGCCACACGAATTGGTAATTGTATCTCATCATTATTCAAAAACTCTAGTGCTATGGTCATAAGTTTGATAATTTGTGATTCTGGCGTAGTTCCTATATGAATCTCTCTATCATATCCATCATAAACGGAAACTGGATCACGTCTAAAAATTATACCATCTAGTTTATTTTTCTCTTCAATTTCATTTGATACTAACTCATCATATAGAGCTCTAATCTCTTCATTTGTATAGAATTCTTGCCTTCCTGATGAGTTTAATATATCTCTGTATTTTGATACGACACTACTAAATCTTTTTACCTCAGTAATATTCGTATCAATAGCCTCTTGAATCTCTCTTCTGCTACTATGAACACCTTCAATATCATTACTAGCCTTAATTTCTTCTACCAAAAATGTATTCAGTAAATGCGGATGCATAATTAACGGAACTTGTTTTAATAAATCTAAAAAAGCTGAATGCTTTCGCTCCAGTTGAATCATTACATCAAGAATATCCTTATGATACATAAAAAAAGCAGGAAAGCTCTTTTTTCTATTAATTTGTGCTATTAATAGATTTATATGTTCCGTATTTTCAGATGCATATCGTGCATCAAGAACCTCTTGCCACTTTTCTTCGCATTTATAAAACACTTTATATAAAGGTTCATATGACATAGCGTTTTACCTTTCATAATCCATTGAAATGTAAAAATCGTAAATTTTACTTTTATACCTCCAATATAGCAAAACTGAGTGGTAAAAACAACATTTTTTACCACTCAGTTTTGTGTTTTGAAATATATATAAGTAAAAAGCTCTTTTTTTACTTATATACTTTCCTTGTACATCATCAATGCGATAGTAATATACTCCTAATCTATCATTATTCTTTAAAATCTATAGACAATAACTTGTATATCGCTATTTATGAAATTGAAGTTTTGCTATAATCAAGATGTCACCAACTCCATCCTGGGGAAACAGGTACAGGAAGGAGGTGTACCAATGAGAAAATTCCTCATACTCTTTATTATACCAGTTACGATAAATGTGGTTAGCTACCTCATTTATAAATTGCTCGACTGGTATTTAAACTGGTGATTGAGCGTCGGTTTATCTCCGTGAAAAGATAAATAAAAAGCCCCCTAGGTATTTCGCCATTCCTAGGGGGTCTTTTTACGTGTACCAATTAAGATACCTCATACTCTTTAAGCTAATTATAGTATACCTTATTCTATGAATTTGTCTAGTTCTATCTATTACACAATTACAAATAGTAGTATTGTAATAGCAATCAATGTACCAATTACAGCATAGTCCACAGTTTTCAATCCTACGGATGCTGCAAAGCTATGTGTAGGTCCACCGAAGCCGCGTAGTTCTAGGGACAGCGCCATTGTTTCGGAGCGGCCCAAGGATTTTAAGAGCAATGGTTGGATAACGGATGCGTAAGATTTCATGCGTTTAATGAAGTTGCCTTCTAAGGATAAACCACGGCACGCTTGCGCCTCTTGTACAGCATGACTTTCAGCAATAAAGTCAGGCACAAAGCGTAGTGCTGCAGTGAACATAAATGCATATTCATAAGGAATTTTGCATTGTGTTACGAGCGCTGCTGTAAGGTCTTGCAATTTTGTAGTTGCCAATAAACAGATAAACACAAGCGTCATAGCAAGCATACGCAAGCCAGATACGATGGCAGATGTTACATCACCGCTGCCGAGAAATTGGATAACACCAAGGAATACGGCAAAGCTTGTCAATGCCAATACGGCTTTGTGTTGTTTAAATAGCAAACCAGCTACAAATAACACGACAAGTTCTACAACGACTAAGGCCAATAGAGATGCCCAATCGCGCAATAGAATGGCCCACACGGATACAGCGAGGGTCATCAAGATTTTTGTTAACGGTACTAAACGTTCCATATGTCCCTCCTATTTTCTGCCCAACTGAGCCACTAACTTAGACTTCAATTCATCCATGGATTTGCAATAACCGAGGGATGGTACCGCTAGTGAAAGTTCCACACTTGGCGGTTTCGTAAGGCCTAGGTCTTGCAATTCGTCCGTAGATTTCCTAAATAATTCTTCTGGACTGCCATCAAAAGCAACGGTTTGGTTACCCATGATGAGGGCACGGCTACATTCGCTAGCCATGATTTCCATATCATGTGTAATGAGAAGGATTGTAATACCTTCTTGATTAAGTTGACGCAATAGTGCTAACAACTCTTTAGTTTCCTTACCATCTTGACCACTTGTTGGTTCGTCGAGGATGAGGATTTTAGATTGCATTGCTAGTGCAGAAGCGATAGCAACGCGTTGTTTTTCACCGCGGCGCAATGTTGGAGGATAGGCTTCACGTAAGTGAGCGATACCGGTACGTTCCAACACTTCATCAACGATGCGTTTCACTTCGGATTTACTGCGACCTAATGATTCAGGACCGAAGGCAACCTCTGTGGCTACTGTTGGTCTGAACATTTGGCGATCTGGTTGTTGAAATACATAACCAATAAATTGACCACGTTTAGATGGCGGCATAGACGTAATATCCGTGCCGTTATAGTACATGCGGCCTTCGCTCGCCTTTTCAAGACCAACGAGCAAACGAGTGATGGTCGTTTTACCACAACCATTGCGACCACCGATGGCAATATATTCGCCACCTTCGATGGTGAAAGTCACATCACGGAAAATGTCTACGGATGGCACATAGCCAAAGCGGATATTTTCAACCTTAAGCATGAGCGCCACCGTCCTTTCCTTGTACATCATCAACGCGTTGAATCGGTTTTCTATCTTCTACTACAGTAGTATTTGTTTGCTTATTGGTAGAGTTGCTTTCACCATGCACCTCAGTTTGGATGGCGTGAGCCATTTCAATTTGGTGCAAGCCCTTGATAGCAGACTCGATGCTAAGCCAAGGCTCATCGCTGTGGAATCCCGCTTGTTCAAGTTCCATGTACGTGGTGAACACGGATGGCAACGCATCAACGTGAATATTGTGTTCGTACATGTAACGAAGCGTAGTTGGTACATCATCATCACATGCAATAGAGCCATCCACCATGAGAGCCATGCGGTTTGCATACGGCAATACAGCATGTAAGTCATGGTCGATAACGACAACGGTAATACCGTGTTTCTTGTTCAAATCACCTACGAGGCGATATAATTCTGCAGTCCCATCTGGGTCGAGGGAGCTTGTTGGTTCATCAAGAACTAGAACAGTTGGGTTCGTAGCCAATACGGAAGCAATCGCCAAACGTTGGCGTTGACCACCGGATAGACTAGTAATTTTGCGATCTTCTAAGCCGATAAGACCAACTTGTGCAAACACCTCTTCAGAACGAGCTTTAATTGTGTCACGGTCATAACCGCGGTTTTCCATGGCAAAGGCCACTTCTTCACGAACTGTCATCGTTACGAGTTGTGTATCGTAATCAGCGAGAACAACACCGATATGGTTCGCTAGCTCTGGAATTTCCATTTGCGTAGTCGCTTTACCATCTACGAACACCATGCCTTCAAGGCGACCGCCGTAGAATTTAGGTACAGCCCCTACCATGGCCATGCAAAGGGTACTTTTACCACAACCGGCAGGCCCAGTCACAACGAGGAAGTCCCCATCATGTACGTCGAGATTGATATTTTCAAGAGATGGTGTAGTCGCCTTTGGATGGTAGTAATTTACGTGTTCAATGGAGATCTTAGCTTGGCGTTCAGGCAAAATCGTCATATGACTATGGTCAGATGTCAATTGATCTGTACTTGGCAACATTCCGCGTTTGGAGAATAGACGTTGCGCCGGAATATACAAGATTGGCGTAATGGCACCGTTCAAAGCGCCTACGATAAGAACCATAGGCCACATACCATACATATATACATTGTCTGGTAAGCCCAATACTTTCCACAAGATGGTAACGAAGATACCACCAGATACAACAGTAGCTAAAAAGCCAGATAGGATTGGCGTCAAATCAAAACCACCGATTTTACGGAACTTCACAGACAACATAGCGCGCGTCACGAGAGCTGCTGTCAACGCACCACCTGGTTCAGACAACAAGTTGCCGTAAGGGAATGCTGACTTAGATGTCAAAACATTAATAAGGGCCGCTACAAGGCCAATCCCCAACGTTTGACTTAAACTAGGACGAGTCAATAAAATAGCTACGCAATACGTAGCAATCGTCCAGTTCGGCGTTACCCCAGCCACACTAGGGCTCACCAAATGCAATATCGTGCCCAATGCGAGCATCAATGTGCTAACAGTAACCCATCTAAACTGGCCACCCTGCACATGCGTGTACACAAGATCTTGAATCCGTTCCATAATAGCCTCTTTTCTAAAAATGAATATATAGTGTCTATTTTAACATCCTTCGAGAATTTGTTAAAGCCAAGATACTATTAATAAATAGTATCTTTATCATATGATAAAAAGCACCATCTATTAACGATAGTGCTTTTAAGAACTAATGTACTTCATCTAATAGTATTCTAAGATAATCACGTCTACTGTTTAATATTCTATCAATATAGATAGTCCGGTCTAAATAACGGTAAAAGCTTAAATAATTATGACAAAGTAAATATCTGTATTCAATTTTACTTTCTAAATTAATCAATAATCGCTGCCCCATTTCTGGAAATATACTCAACGAGTCATTCGTAGTCACTATATCCGAAACGGTTTTCTTAGCTAGCTCAATATCACCGGTTTCTTCTTCTATAAAAGATTTTATTTCTAGCAAATCTTCTCGTGCTTTTGGTGCATAGCTAATTTGATTATTCATAATTAAATCCCCAATTCACTCTTTAGTTGCTCTGATGAAATCCAGCCTCGTTCTTCACCAGATTTACGACCTGTCTCTAAAGCCCCCATAAGTTTTATAGTAGCCATTACACGTTCATAATCTTGAATATCCATAATTGCATATCTACCTCTACCATTTTTAGTTAAGAATACGGGACTATCTATAGTAACATCACGTAAAACTTCAGAATAATTACGTAAATCTGAAATAGGTTTTATATTTGGCATACTATCACCTCCAAAATACTTTAGTGATATAACACTCATCTTTCTAATATCTTATCATTATTGTAGTTAAATTATCATGTAAATTCAACATCAGATTTTACAACATTTCTTAAAATTACTATCAACATATATGATACTGCTTTCTTCCTTTTCTTGTTATATACTTGTTATATAATGTGCATAGATACTTATATACGAAGAAATCGACAATAATTTAATAACTAATATAATAAATTCTAATTACATTCACGTAATACATATAATTTATTTTTAATAAAGGAAATACATCATGGCACAAGCATTAATCGTAATCGACATACAAGAAGGCTTAGTTAAAGAAAATCCTTTCGATACAAAAAATTTTATCATAAATACAAAAGCAATCATTCAACATTTCAGAGATCAAAATATAGAAGTAATTTTTATGAGACATTCTGAAGATGAAGGTTTATTAGCAATGGGTAGTGATAATTGGCAAGTCTATCACGAATTAAAGCCTCAAGAAAACGAAAAGATTTTCAATAAATATTACAATAGCATCTTCAAGGACACTGAATTAAAGGAATATTTAAACCGAAAAAATATTACCGATTTAACATTTGTAGGAATGCAAGTGGAATTTTGCATTGATACATCTGTGAAAGTAGGCTTTGAATATGGTTATAAAATCACCATCGTCGAAGATGCTATCTCAACCTTTGATAATGAGCATCTACCAGCAGATAAAATCCTATCCTTTTACAAAGAAAAGATTTGGCGAAATCGATTTGCGCAACTAAAAACAACAAAAGAAATTCTAGCTATTAATTAAATTGTTATTCTCACTTTCTCGTCATATAGTTGTGATATAATGCATATAAATACTTATGCCTAGGACATAGGAGGTCTATATGTACAAATATATTACAATTTTAGGGGCCGCTGGCCAAATTGCACAAAAATTGACTGCTACATTATTAACATATACAGATATGCACCTTACATTATATGGTCGCCAATTGAGTACTCGTTTACATCCAGAAATCTTAGAGCATGAACGCGTTACGGTCATCGAAGGTTCCTTCCAAAATCCTGCTAAACTAGAAGAAGCTGTGACAAATGCAGAGATCGTATTTGTAGGCGCTATGGAATCTGGCAGCGATATGGCGGCTATTGTGAAAGCATTGAGCCGTAAAAATGTACGCCGTGTTATCGGTCTTTCCATGGCCGGTCTTTCTGGTGAATTCCCTGCAGCTCTTGAAAAATGGACCTTCGACAGCTTGCCTATTAGCTATGTCCAAGGCGAACGTCAAGCACGCAATGTGTTGCGCGAATCCAATTTAAACTACACAATCTTGCGCCTCACATGGCTCTACAATAATCCAGAAAACACAAATTATGAGCTCATCCCTGAAGGCGTTCAATTTAACGATGCCCAAGTTACACGGGAAGCTGTAGTAAAAGCTATCTTTGACATCTTACATGTAGATGATGAAACACCATTCCACCGCGCAAGCATCGGTATTGGCGAACCAGGCACACACTACGACAAACCAAGCTTTCACTAATATATAACTATATTAAGAACAAAGGCCAAACAGACTATGAATATAGGTAAAAGCTACAGTAATACAATAAATATTAATGATACTACAACTAGCATTTTACAAGCTAAGATAGATATATTATCTGCTATTGTAGAAGGCCAAAATGATATTATCCAAGGGCGTACTCTATCTCTAGAGAAATCCTTTGATAGCATAGATAAAATGTTAGAAAAAATATAAATAGTATAGTCTATTAATTTTTAATATAAGGTATATCCAAAATCTAATCGGTACATTTTTACTCATGTAACATAGATTTTGAATATACCTTTTCTTATTCCCATATTTTATAGTTATTTATATAGATAAAGTTCTGTATTTACGCTATACTAATAAATGATTAAGTTATACTAATAGATATGTGAAAGTAAACGCCTATGCGGTTATCGATACCATTTATATATACATTTCTCTGCATAAAACATTTCGGAATTCATGTATAAAAATTAACGATATCCATTTTTAGTCCCACTTAGGGCTGAGGCTGATTAAGGAGTTATTATGAATCGCATTGTTGTTATAGGTAGTTGCAACATGGATATTGTAGTGCTCGCCGATAAACGTCCGGCGGCAGGCGAAACAATCATGGGCAACGAATTGCACATCGCTCACGGCGGTAAAGGTGCAAACCAAGCGGTAGCTGCTGCTCGCCTAGGCGCAGAGGTTACTATGGTTGGTTGTATCGGCGAAGATGCATACGGCCAAATGATTAAGGATAACCTAAAGGAAAATCATATCAATACAGACTACATCGTTACCGTTCCAGACACTACAACTGGTACAGCCCACATTACATTGGCTGAAGGCGATAACAGCATTATCGTTATTCCAGGTGCTAATGCTAAGGTAGATCAATCTGTAGTAGATAATGCTTGGTCTGCCATTGAGCAAGCAGATCTCGTAATGGTGCAAAATGAGATTCCTATTCCCACCATCGAATATATCGTTCGTCGTTGCCACGAGGCTAATGTGAAAGTCCTCTTAAATCCAGCTCCAGCAGCTGACCTCAATCCTGAATGGTTAGAATTGGCAACCTATATTACGCCAAATGAGCATGAGCTATCTGCCCTCTACCCTAGTCAATCTACTGAGGAAACATTGTTCGCTAACGAAAATAAAATCATCGTTACCCTTGGTAGCAAGGGCGTAGGTTATGCAGATAATGGCGAAATCCACACCGTATCTGGCTTCAAGGTTAAACCAGTAGATACTACTGGCGCAGGCGATACTTTCAACGGAGCCTTTGCAACAGCTATTGTCAATGGTAAAAGCTTAGCTGACGCGTTGCACTACGGTAATGCAGCTGCGGCCCTCTCCATCCAACGTTTGGGCGCTCAAGGCGGCATGCCTACAAAAGACGAGGTCGCTGCATTCTTGGCAAAGAGTTAGCATATTGAATAGACCTTTAAAACCTCACTCATTAGAATAGAAAAAGGAGTTATCCATGCAACGACACGGCATTTTAAATAGCCATATTGCTAAGGTGCTTGCTGATTTAGGTCATACAGATACAATTTGTATCTCCGACTGCGGATTGCCAGTATCTGAAGGGGTTCAAAAGATTGATTTAGCCTTAGATTTTGGTGTACCAAGCTTCGAGCAAGTGGTATCCATCATCGCTAAGCATATGAAATCCGAAGCAGTTCATGTGGCAAAGGAAATTAAGGAACATAATCCTAAAGCTTATGACTTCTTGGAGTCTACCTTCCCATCCAGTCAATACGAATGGATTAAGACGAGCCATGAAGCTTTCAAAGAAGCAACAAAACAATGCAAATGCATTATTAGAACTGGTGAAGCATCTCCGTATGCGAACATTATCTTGCGCGCCGATTGTATTTTCAGCGATCGTCCCTAGAGCAATAGGTTAAGAGATACTTTCACAAGTCGTATAGGAGTAGTTATGGAAATTGTTATGTCAGGCATTGCAAAGGCATTTGGTACGAACCAAGTACTACGCGATGTAAGTATTACCCTCAAGGAGGGCGAGGTTCACGCCTTGATGGGTGAAAACGGCGCCGGCAAGTCCACCCTCATGAATATCCTTACGGGCATTCACAAGGCAGACGCTGGTAAAATCACCATCGACGGTGTGGAGCGGACCTTCCCGAACCCGAGAGAGGCTGAGCTAAACGGTGTGGCGTTCATCCACCAAGAGCTCAACATTTGGCCAAATCTAACATTGTTAGAAAATCTATATTTAATGAGACCGAAGCGCAATAAATTCGGTATGCTCGATAAAAAGGCGATGCTTGAAGAAGCACAAAATACGTGCCGCGAACTAGGCATCGAATTGCCGCTCACAACGGAAGCAGGCCTTTGCTCCGTCGGTCACCAACAGATGACGGAAATCCTTCGTATCTTGATGTTAGATGCCAAGGTTGTCATCATGGACGAACCGACAGCAGCCCTCACCGAGCGTGAAACGGCGACATTGTTCAAAATGATGCGCAAAATGAAAGCTCGCGGCGTGGCAATCGTATATATCTCTCACCGTATGGAAGAGGTATTTAGCGAATGCGATACTATAACGGTTATGCGTGATGGTCATACCATCATTACGAAGCCAACTGCTGAGATTTCTGTAGACGAAGTGGTACGCCACATGGTAGGTCGTTCTATCGACGAGTTCTACCCTGCTCGTACAACTACACCAGGCGAAGTTGTGATGAGCGTTGATAACCTTAAACCAGAAGGTTTCGACAGCGAAATCACCTTCTCCTTGCGCAAAGGTGAAATCCTCGGCGTAGCAGGTCTCATGGGTGCTGGCCGTACAGAAATCATGCGCGCTATCTTTGGTGTAGATAAACACAATGGCGGTACCGTAACAGTTAACGGATCCGTTCTGAACTGTAAAAAACCAGAAGATGCCATCAAAGCTGGCATTGCTTTCATCACAGAAAATAGAAAGAGCGAAGGCTTGATTCTCGATTTCTCCATCGGTTCCAATATTACATTGCCGAACCTTGGCGAAATTTGTCCATCTCATGTACTGGATAAGGGCAAGCTCAATTCCTTTGCTGACGAATTGTCTAAAAAGCTAGGCGTTAAAACACAATCTATTCACGAACCGGCATCGTCCCTATCTGGTGGTAACCAACAAAAGGTAGTTATCGCTAAATGGGTTGGTAAAAAGCCATCCATTATCATCATGGACGAGCCAACACGCGGTATCGATATCGGCGCGAAACGTGATATTTATGATTTAATGAACGAATTAACGAACGATGGTGTGTCCATTATCATGGTGTCCTCTGAGTTACCTGAAGTGCTAGGCATGAGCGACCGCGTTATGGTCATTCATGAAGGTCGCGTAGCAGGTATCTTGGACCGCTGCGATGCAACACCAGAATCGATTATGACATTAGCTACAGGAGGACAATAATGGACAGCAAAGCTCTACAGTATATAAAAAAATTAGGCCCCCTCATTGGCCTCATCCTATTATTTATCATTATCTCTGTCATGAACGACAGTTTCCTTGAATTCTCTAACTTGCGTAACTTATTACGCCAAGTATCCATCAATGCGATCATCGCCTTTGGTATGACCTTCGTCATCTTAACGGGCGGCATCGACTTATCCGTTGGTTCCATCCTGGCCCTCTCTAGTGCAGTAATGGCCAACCTCATCGTAACTGGTACTGACCCTGTATTGGCTATCGTATTAGCAGCCGGTGCAGGCCTTGTATTGGGCGGTATTAACGGTCTCGTTATCACCTATGGCCGCGTAGCTCCCTTTATCGCTACCTTGGCGACCATGACAATCTACCGTGGTGCGACGCTAGTATTCACAGACGGTAACCCAATCTCCGGTCTTACACAAGATCCTCTATTCCATGGCTTTGGCCAAGGGGATATTGCAGGCCTTCCAGTTCCAGCAATCACAATGTTCCTAGCTTTCATTATCCTTTGGTTCGTATTGAGCCGCACATCCTTAGGCCGTAAAACGTATGCCGTAGGTGGCAGTGAAAAGGTTAGTTACATTGCTGGTATCAAGATTGACCGCGTTAAAATCTTCGTGTATGCCTTGACTGGTATGCTCTGTGGTATCGCTGGTGCAATCATCACTTCCCGTCTTAACTCTGCACAACCTACAGCAGGTGCAGGCTACGAACTTGACGCTATCGCAGCCGTAGTTCTTGGCGGCACAAGCCTTGCTGGTGGTCGTGGTCATATCGTTGGCACATTAATTGGTGCCCTAATTATCGGTACCCTCAACAACGGGTTAAATATTCTTGACGTTTCCAGTTTCTATCAACAAGTTGTAAAAGGTATTGTTATTTTACTGGCTGTTCTTGCAGACCGTAAGAAAGCCTAGGAGGTTCCTATGAAAAAACTATTGTTACTGTTGGCGATGGCTGTTATGGTTATCGGTCTTGTAGCAGGCTGTGGTAAAAGCGCTGATAACGGCGGCGACAAAAAATCCGGCACAATCGGCTTCTCTGTTTCCACATTGAACAACCCATTCTTCGTAACTATGAAGGAAGGCGTTGAGGCTCAAGCTAAAGCGCTTGGTCTTAAAGTTAAAATCGTTGATGCTCAAAACGACCCTGCAAAACAAGCAAACGATATTTCCGACTTGCTTGAAAGCGGCGTTTCCGTATTGATCGTTAACCCTGTAGACTCTGCAGCTATCTCTACTTCCGTAGAAGCAGCAAATGCTAAAAACATTCCTGTAATCACTGTTGACCGCTCTGCTGACAAAGGCAAAGTAGTAGCTCACATCGCTTCCGATAACGTAAAAGGCGGCGAAATGGCAGCTCAATTGATTGCTGATAAAGTAGGCAAAGCTGCAAAAGTTGCAGAAATCGAAGGTATCCCTGGTGCTTCCGCTACACGTGAACGGGGCCAAGGTTTCCACAACGTAGCTGACAAAGACTTAACAGTAGTAGCAAAACAAAGTGCTGACTTCGACCGCACAAAAGGTTTGAACGTAGCAACAAATATCTTGCAAGCTAACCCAGACGTACAAGCTATCTTCGCTCATAACGACGAAATGGCATTGGGCGCTATTCAAGCAGCTAAATCCGCAGGCAAAACAATCTTCATCGTAGGCTTCGACGGTACTGCTGACGCAGACAAAGCTGTTAAAGACGGCACATTGGCTGCAACAATTGCTCAACAACCAGACCAAATGGGTAAAATCGCTATCGATACAGCTCAAAAAGTTATCAAAGGCGAAGCTGTAGAAGCTAAAATCCCTGTAGATCTTAAAGTTGTTACAAAATAATTGTATATAGAAACTGGGTACAAAAAAGAGTCGCATCTTAAAGACGCGACTCTTTTTATTTCGGCTCTCGTTCTAAAAATTCTTTGAAAAACTCAATAAACCTCGGCAAATATGTTTGATCTAAACTTTCAACAGTCATATGACATTTGTAATTATAAATAGTACAGATATTAATCTCCATCGTTAGAGCACCCTTTTGATCTAACGAGAATGTAAGCGTATCCCCTTCTCCAGTTAATACATAAGTAAAGGTGGCTGTCCCTTTGCAATTCTCATATAGCTCAACTAATTCTTTGTATCCCCTATGAATACCAGACCAGTCACTAGGGTCAATGTACCCAGCACAGATATTATAGCCCTGTTTAATATATACGCCAAATACACCAAATTGAGATAACTCTGTATTCATATCAAAAGCAATGGTTAAATTTGGTTCATTTACGATTTCATACATCCTATTCACACTCCACAAATAGTAACATTTTCATTTATTATAACATTACATGTATTAACAAAATAGTAACTAGAGGTAAAAATAAAATAGCGACTAGTTGATTATCTTAACTAGTCGCTATTTGTATTGTAGAACTCCAAATTAGAGTTCCTCTTACAATGTTTTCTTAAAAAATATAGTAGTGTGCACTTTTCCTGGTAGTTGTACTCGTTTGTATTCTTTAAACCCAAAGTCTTCATACATCTTAGCAAGCCATGGGTGTTCTGCAGCAGTACCAAGTGTTACGGCTGGTGTTTTATATACGTTGCGGAGTAGGTCTTCTGCTTCGGCGAGGACTTCACGAGCATAGCCCTTTCCTTTATGTTCTGGGGCCGTCACAAAGTGTGCAATGTGCGGGTATACATCTGGCGTCGCCTTTTGTATCCAAGGCATGCGGAATGAAATAGAGCATACCAAAGAGCCATCTACGTAGAGGCCATACACAGGATATTTTAAAATCCATGCACGAGACTCTTCTTGGCTAAAGTTTATGGCATCAAAGGATATAGGATAGTTCTTATTCTCTGCATATCCCGCAATCAACACTTCGTGATACTCAGCCGCATCATCTACAGTTAATTGTCTAAATTCTTTCATTATGTACCTCGTTTAAAGTGCTGCGCTATCTAGAGGCAATTCGCTATCGAGTGTAAGGTAACGGCTCAAGAATTTACGTGTCCGTTCTTCTTTTGGATGTTCAAGGACCACTTTAGGATCACCTTGTTCTACGATGACGCCGCCTTCCATGAAGACTACTTGGTCAGCCACTTCTTTAGCAAAACCAATTTCGTGAGTAACGATGATCATCGTTACCTCTAACTCTTTAGCAATTTTACGGATAACAGCCAATACTTCTCCTACGAGCTCTGGGTCGAGGGCAGATGTAGGTTCGTCAAAGATGATAACCTCTGGATCCATCGCAAGGGCACGAGCGATGCCGATACGTTGTTGTTGCCCCCCTGAAAGTTGTACAGGATAGTAATCATCATAGCCTTCCATGCCTACTTCCTTGAGGAAGCGTTGCGCGATGTCACGGGCTTCAGATTTTTTCATCTTCTTAACTGTTACAAGGCCTTCCATGATGTTTTCAATAACAGTCTTGTTAGAGAATAAGTTATAAGACTGGAACACCATGGATGTATTGCGGCGTACGTTTAAAATTTCCTTGTTAGATGCTTTATGTAGGTCTACAGAAATATCGTTTAACTGCATCGTCCCAGCATCGGCCTTTTCAAGGAAATTGAGCGTTCTAAGGAACGTCGTCTTACCACTGCCAGATGGGCCGAGGATAACCGTTACAGACCCTGTTGGCACATGTAGGTCGATGCCCTTTAAAATTTCACGGTTCCCGAAGGATTTGTGAACTTGTTTAATATCTATCATAATGCATTACCTCGTTTATACTTGCTTGCATAGACTTCTAAACGATGGAAGATAAATTCAAAGACAATCCCCATCACCCAGAATAGACCGGCCACCACGATGTAGGCCTCAAAATACTGCGAATTTTCCTCTGTATATAACTTTGCAGCGCCAAACAATTCAATAACAGTGATGACAAATACGATACTAGTACTCTTCATGGTGTTAAGGAATTGGTTCGTAAATAGTGGCAACGCAAAGACTGTCGCTTGCGGCAATACAATGCGACGGAACGCTTGGAACCAAGTCATACCGATGGCCTGAGCCGCTTCCATTTGACCTTTCGGTACAGATTGCAAGGCAGCCCGGAAGATTTCACTCAAATAGGCCCCTGTATGCAAGGTTAAGCCTACAACGGCTACGAAGGTAGCTGGCACCTTTTCAAAAGGCACATGCACCCCTGTTTGATCCTCTAAGGCGAGGAAAAGAATTGGCAAGCCATAGTACACGAGGTATAAGAGAACCATGTTCGGAATACTACGGCACAACAATACGTACAAGTAGCTGAGCTGACTGAGCACAGGTACTTTATTTTGTTGTAGCACGCAACTTAATAACCCTAGGATTGCACCCAAACCAACGCTGAGGAAGGTAATCATGAGGGTTACTTTCACATAAGGAATGACAGCAAAGAAGGTGCCATAAATATAGGTTGAATCAATTATATGTCCCATACGCCCCTACTCCTCACTGATCAAAATGCGTTGCGTTTCCTTGCCCGCAACGGTAAAACGTTTTTCAAGCAATCGGCCCAAGAGGGACACGATGATAATTAAAATGCCATAAATGATGGCTGCATCTACGAATAATTCAAGATAGCGCTGACTATTGCCGCCCATGAGGTCCGCCTTACGCATCATATCTACAACGCCGACGTTAAAGATGAGCGCCGTCCCTTTCAACATGCCGATAACGAGGTTCGTCAACGGTGGAATGCTCATGGTGAAAGCCTGCGGCAAGATGATGCGCACATAGCTTTGGAACTCGGTCATCCCAAGACTTTTAGCGGCTTCCTTCTCACCAGGCGCAACCGCATCAATACTGGAGCGCATGATTTCGGCACTATACGCTGCGATATGCAATGTAAACACGGCATATACAAATACGAGGCCCGGCACATTTTTCATGTTAAGGCCCATATGGGACATGATTTCTGGCACCCCAAAGTATATGAGGAAGAGCTGTACCAAGAATGGCGTGCCCCGCATAAAGGAGATAAATACGATAAATAATTGGTTTAATACTGGTACCTTCTTGAGGCGAATGATAGCTATAATAGAGCCTAATATAACACCTAAGATGGCAGAAATAACGGTGATGAGCACCGTTACGTGCACATAATTCAAGAGCTGTGGAAACGCTTGGATCATGTAGGACACATCAAAATACTTGCCCACAGTAGCACCTCGCTTCTAGACATAATAGAATAAGGCCGCCAAGGCGGCCTATTCGTTATTTTTGTGTTGGATCGAATGTGTAATCCCCACCAAGATATTGTTCAGAAAGTTTTTTCAACGTACCATCAGCACGCATTTCTTTCATCGTTTTATCGATTTTTTCGTTTACTTGTTTCATATCATCTGTCCGTTTAGACAAGAAGTATGTTGGTACTACTGCCAATACATCGCCTACGGCTTTGAGTGGTAAGCCACGGTCCTTAATAGCAGAATTAATTACGTATTCGTATTCACCTGCTGCATCGGCACGACCAGTAGCAACGAGGTTCAATGTTTCAGCACCTGCTTTATCTGTGTAGATAATGTCGATTGGTGGATTAGCTGTTTCGTTGAATTGTTTTACCAATTCGTTGAACTCAGAGGATGTAGTAACGGCGATTTTTTTGCCTTTCAAATCATCTAATTTAGAAATGTCATTGCGGTCATTTTTCACCACTAATTTACGTGTGGAGTAGTTATTAACCTCATTTGTGTAGTAGTATTTTGCTTCACGAGTTGGGTTACGACGCATTTGGTTCGCAATCATGTCCACTTGGCCTGCATCCATCGCTACGAAGGCAGCATCAACAGCCATCGGTTTGAAGTTGAAGTGAAGGTCTGGATTACGACGTTCAATTTCTTTCAACAATTCCACGTCAAAACCTGTAAGGTTGCCGTTATCATCTGTGTAGGAATAAGGACGAACTGTACCGCGTGTAGCTACGTTAATCACTTTGGCATCTGGATTTACTTTCGTCTCCTTAGATGTATCATCGCCGCAACCAGCTACCACGAGCACGCCTAGTGCCAATGCGCCGATGGCGAATAATTTCGTCAATTTCTTTGTATTAAACATGTAAAACTCCTTCTTTTCGCAATGTTTGCAAGAATGGCTCCACCTCATTTGTACGGGTAAAAGCCTCCATTATTCTATCTATTTGGTCAGCCTTCAACGTGAGGCCAAGCTTAATGCGTATATCCTCTAATGTAAGAGGATTATTCGGCGATCCTTTCGGATTGTTCACCGTCTCTGTGAAAGTTTCTCCATTTTTCAATGTAACGGTTACTTTTGTAATCCGCTCTGTTTGGGATACCTTCGGCAAATCATAGACCCGCTCTATACGCGACATATAGTCTCGTACTGATTGGTCTATGGTATCTATCTTAAATAGTTCATCCTGTACCGCCCCATAGGCGAGGACTTGGTACACGATGTACTCTATAGAAAACTGACCTTCTCGACCTGTTATTGGCGATGTATAGCGCAATGCCGTATCAGCACCAAGCGGGAAGTGTACAGTAACTCTATCTATATCATCCCAAAGGGAGGAAACGAGGGTGGCACATAGTCTACGTTTACCTTGTTCCTCTGCATCTGGTGAAACGTTGTAGTGCTTAGACACATACGAAGAAGATGTAGTATATATACTATGTGCCACGGTTTCAGCTGCTTCAGCGCCACAAATGGCTGCCGAGCAATAAGGGTGGACTTTCATCCATAAGCCAGGGTCAATGAGTTGCCCTGGTGCAAGCCAACGGCTAACAATATCATTTGATGTAACAGTAATATTACCGATGGTTTTAAACCAACCCCGTTCAGGGTCAAACGGTTTTGTGCTTGTTTGAAGTGATGTATATTGCAACAGTTCGTAAGCCCATACACCATTGCGTGCTGCTAGTCCCGCATGGAGCGGCTTACCATCTGTACCACTTTGAAAGAACATGCCCGCCGATTGAGTGGCAGCCAGAGACAGGAGCTGAGCCAAGCTTTCACCATGAAGGCCTCGCAAAGCGCCTATAGCGGCCGCCGCCCCAATAACACCAACGGTCCCCGTAGAATGCCATCCTTGGGTCCGATGGGCAGGATTGATGAGGGAACCAATGATTCCCTCTAGCTCAGCACCAATGATATAGGCCCGGAAGAAATCATGCCACGTATCATTCGGCTCGAGCACTGCCAGTAAAGCAGAGTATAAAACAGTACTGAAGTGACCCGCCAAATTTGCCTGGGCATCATCAAAATCTAGATAATGAGAGGCAAAACCATAATACATAGCCTTGTCGGCTCGTCTAACGGTCGAATTACTCTCATAACCATCTACATGAGCTGTTTTATTCTGATTAGTAGATGTATCCTGATTAACAGTTATATTTTGATCAGTCCCTATAAAGCGAGCTAAGTCCTGAACGGCTTGCTCCTCCTCAGCAGAGGCTAAGGATGCTAAATAATCTAGAAAAGCAATGCGAGCCACTGACAGGAGGTCCTCACGGTTCGTCACATCCGTTTGTTCTATGTAGTTCACAATCGTCTGTGTTACTGAATCCATGGGCCCTCCTTTGAGCTATTTATAATTGAATAGATACTCTATCAAATATTTAGCAATGATACATTTATCCAACTAATGATCTATCTAATTATTAATTTAATTATTTACCAAATTTTTCAGCACGGTCATTTGGTTCTAACCAAATGGAGTCGTCTGGACCTTTTGGAATGAGGCGTGGTAGATCTTCAAATGGCGTATGGTCTACATAGTAGAAACGTTTACGCATGGAGTCAAAGTCTGTTGTACCGCCGAATGCTGGGTTGGAGTATAAGTCCTTCGCGTAGTTCCAAAGGTTTGGATAGTCTACGAGGCGTTTTTTATTAACCAAGTATTTTTGGTAGAATACGAGGTCAAAGCGTGCCAATGTTGGGAAGATACGAATGTCTGGATCTGTAATCGTATCGCCCATCAAGTAACGTTGCTTGCTAAGGCGTTCTTCGAGCCAGTCTAAGCGAGCAAAGATACGGTCATAGTAGTATTCGTAATCTTTTTGGTTTGTTACGAGAGCTGCCAAGTTTACCGCCAAGTTGAAGTCAGCGTAGATGATAACGTTCAATGCATCGATATCGGCACGCAATTCTTCGGGGTAAATATCTGGAGCATCAGGAGAGATGAAATCTTTGAATCCCAATGCTAATTCTGTGGTCAACGCATGGTAATCGTTGTTTACTACCGCACCAGTTGTAACATCTACGATAGCTGGTACTGTGGAACGTGCGTCGTAGTTAGGGTCGCCTTTGCGGTACGCTTCACCTAGGGCGTGAATGCCCAATACAGGGTCCTTTTCGTCTTTATCAAGGGTAAAGAACCAGTCTGCAATAACGCCTGCTGGACGCAATGGATCAACCGTGCCTTTAGAAATTACTGTATCTAGGCCAAGTAAATCAATGGCAATGGCAATGCGGTGAGCCCAAGGACAATGCTTAGACCATACAAGACGGTAACGGTCTTTTTCTACAGGTAAAAACCCTGGTTCACTGCCAAAAGGTGTTGTGAATTGAGGTTCTTCGCTATCAGAATATTTTTGACGACGGTTAAAATTCGATGCATCTTTACCTTCATACTCCTTTTGTTCCCCTTGAGAACGAGGGTTACTAGACTGAAACTCAGAAAAATCGATAGGACAAGGATTCATAGCACGTTGGAACTCAACTTCTTTTCGAGCTGCCGCGATACTAGGATCCTTGATGTTACTTACATCTACGTGTTCACTCATTCTATACTCCTATAGAGGTCATCTCTATTCGCTTTACAATTCTTATTTTGAAAGCTACTGTGATATCCCTCACTTATTCCTACTAATTTAATATGATTATGTGACTATATTACATTATTTAAATACCTATGTCAATAGTAGGTATTTAAAATTTATAATGATTATTGAAAATAAAAAAGCCCGAGCTAAATCTTTTCTAGATATAACTCGAGCTTTATTTAGATTATGTAATTAGAACATGAAGTTTACATCTGTACGCCAGTAATCACCTAATTTATTACCATCCATGTCTTTATTACCGAAGCCATAGTAAGCACCGATAGATACGTTTTGGAATGGTACGTAGTTTACAAGACCTTCTCTCATATAGATGTCACACAATATCTTATAGATTAATGTTATTTTATGTACTGAAATACATTATAAAACTCTTATTCATGAGGTGTAGTATAGTTAATATCTTGTGCCTTGTAGCTTTCACCATGAGCTAATACGTGAACGATGGTTTCCAATGTGGCACGTACAGTTTCAACAGCCATACTTGGTTGATTTGGTTTATCCACCACTTGGGATGGCAAGTACGGAATGTGCATGAAGCCCGCCTTAATATTGCCTTTTTGTGCTGCATAATGACACACGCCATACATCAAGTGATTGCATACAAAGGTACCCGCTGTATTAGAAACCTTTGCAGGAATGCCATTTTGATGCAATGCGTTAACAATATTTTTAATTGGCAACGTTGCAAAATAGGCACTAGGACCATCAGCAACAACAGGTTCATCTTCAGGTTGATTGCCTCCATTGTCTGGAATGCGGAAGTCATCGCAGTTAATAGCAACACGTTCTACTGTAATATCAGGGCGACCGCCTGCTTGACCTACACATAGAATAAAGTCTGGTTGGCATTGTTCAGCCGCAGCTTTCACAGTATCAACAGATGTATAACGTACAGTAGGAACCATTTGAGTCACTACCTTATAATCACCATCAGTATAGCCATCCATTGTTTTTACCGCTTCCCAAGCTGGGTTAATAGGTTCACCGCCAAATGGATCAAAACCGGTAATCAAAATTGTTTTCATCACACTACCTCATAACGATATATCTTATGATGCATTAGAATAATCAAACATGACACGTAACCTTAAAAGGATTTATCATATTGTTTCATAAGAATATCGTTCTTTCATAGAAAAGGGTTAAATAAAGTAATACATCAATAAGATGTTTAATACGAGCATAATCAATGCAATTGGGAGTTGGGCTTTAATAACGCCATATTGGTCGCGCATTTCAAGGAGCGCTACCGGTACGATATTAAAGTTTGCCGCCATAGGTGTCATCAATGTACCGCAATAGCCAGCAAGCATTGCGATAGCACCAACAGCAGCTGGGTTTGCACCATGAGCTACAACGAGCATTGGAACACCGATAGCACTTGTAATCATCGCAAAGGCTGCAAAAGCGTTACCCATGATCATTGTGAAGATGACCATACCGATGCAGTATGCTACAACTATGAGGAATACATTATCTGCAGGCACCACACTAGCTACAGCACTGGAGATAATTTTACCAACGCCAGCTAAATTAAATAAATAGCCTAGGGCCGCTAATAATTGGGACAAGATAGCAGTCCAACCGATAGCATCGATAAGACGACGACCTTCATGGAAGCCTTGGTTAAATGAACCCTTAGTGATGTAAAGAGCCGCACCCATAGCGATGATTGCGGCAATACCAATGCCTACAAGAGCACCTAATTTAGTAAAGAAGCCAATGATGAATGTGATGATACCAACAAGCAAAGCCGGTACGAAAATAACATTACCAATACGAACTGCTTCGCCTTTTTTGAATTCAATAGGAGATTCAAAGTAATGACCTTTGCCGAGTTGTTTTACCAAGACGATAGCAGCCATGGCGATAACGAGCCAGCCATTGATTTCCTTAGATAGATAAGAGCCAAAGATAAAGGACACGCTGTACAAGAGCCAGAATAAGCCTGTACCGATACGATATTTATGTTCTTTATCTAAAAATGATTGAATGGCAAAGATAAATAAGATGATCCCTACGAGAAGGTATACATAATCTAAGGGCTGCATTTTATAGATAAGTTCTAACATATTATTCAGCCTCCTTCTTTAATTCTTCTGGTGTAACAAGGATATTAAATTCATTAGGTACTAATTTACCAGCTTTCATATCCTCTTCGTCACGAGCTACAGAGGCTTGAATTGTTTT